>QCKZ01000025.1 GCA_003214975.1 Prochlorococcus sp. AG-412-C21 | reverse complement strand
AATTCTGCATGGGCTAAACGTCCTCCTGAGATTAGAAACCAACAAGACCTTGATTTAGAGCCAGATATGCATGGTCAAGATTTAAGTGGCAACGAATTTGTTAAATATGATCTTAATGGATTTAATTTCAGTGAAAGTAATTTGGAGGGTGCGGTATTTAATAATAGTAAATTGCAAAACTCAAAGTTTACGGGTGCCAATTTAAGAGACGCACTTGCCTATGCAACAGACTTTACAGATGCAGATCTTTCAGATGTTGATTTTACTAATGCCTTATTAATGGAGAGTAATTTCGACGGCGCAAAAATAGATGGCGCGGATTTTACGGATGCTGTTCTTAGTCGTACACAACAGAAAAAATTGTGTGCTATTGCTAATGGCACAAATACTTCTACAGGAGAGAGTACAGAATATAGCTTGGGATGTTAATCATTTAGTATGAAAAGAAAAATACCAGTAATAGTAGTTTCAGGATTTCTAGGTTCAGGTAAAACTACTTTGATTAGATATTTATTAAAAGAGAGTAATAAAAAATTTGGTTTAATAATCAATGAATTTGGTGATGTTGGAATTGACGGTGATTTGATTAAAAGTTGTGATAAATGTGATGAGTCTGAAGACGACTATATAATCGAATTAAACAACGGATGTTTATGTTGTACTGTTCAAGATGATTTTGTTCCATCAATAAAAGCTCTCCTTGAATTTAATCCTACTATCGATTCAATAATTATTGAAACAAGTGGCTTGGCACTGCCAATCCCCTTAATTCAAGCTCTTAACTGGCCTGAAATAAGGTCTTCTATATATCTCGATGTAGTAGTTGGGATTGTAAACGGAGAATCAATGATTAATGGTTCACCAATTAATGATTTAAATAAAATAACAAAACAATATAATGAAACCGATAAAATTGATCACAATTCCTCTATAGATGAACTTTTTGAGGAACAATTAGAAGTTTCTGATATCGTTTTAGTCTCTAGATCAGACATCTTAAATGATGATCAATTTGATTTTGTAAAAAATAAAATCCAAGGAAGACTAAACTCATCTGTGCCAGTCCTTAAATCCAAAAATGGCAAAATTGATTTAAATTACCTATTTGATTTTAATTTTAAAAAAGAGACTTATAAAGAATTTTTAACGGAAGAACATGACCACAATCATGTTGAGCTTGTATCAGATTCAATTAAATTAAATTATTTCCTTGAAAAAAATGACTTTGAAAAAGAGATGTCAAAAATCTTGGATGAATTGAATATCCTTCGAATAAAAGGACGCATATGGATACCAAACAAATCATTACCTTTACAAATACAAATAGTTGGGAAAAAAATTAATACTTGGTTTGAAGAGGCTCCATATCATTGTTGGAGACCAAATGATAATGCTGGCCTTGAATTAGTCATAATTTCATTTGATGAGAAATCGATAAAAACTTTTAATAGAAAAATTAAAGAGAAATTTAAGATTCTAAGTGAACCAAAAATAAGGATTTGATTTTATAGTTATCTGTCGGAATCCTTAGAATATTTAACAGTCCTAAATGGAAAATTCAAAAATTGCTTTAAAAGAAATTATCTCTGATGATGCAATTTCTATTAATAAAATTAAATGTTCCAAATGTGGAGGTTCAGGAAATTTTAAAACACCTGAAAATTCAAGAAGAACCTGCTTGGTTTGTTTTGGTAAAGGTTATATAAACTGTTAATAATTTAGAAAACCTTAAAGTAAAAATATTTGTTTATTAATCAAGAGTACTTTTTATTAAAATTTAAACTAATCTTCTAGTAGAAATTAATTTTTAATTGGACCAATTTGCTGTAAAAGTTTTTGTAAGGCTAAGACCCTCAGTTTTAGATCCGGCAGGGGAAGCTACCAAATCTGCTTCTATAAAACTTGGAGCCGAGGGAATAAAGTCATTACGGATAGGAAAAATGATTGAAGTAAAAATAGAAGCTAATGGGGAAAACGAAGTTAGAGAAAAAATTGATTTATTGTGTGTTAGGTTATTTGCAAATACTGTCATTGAAGATTACGAGTATTCACTAGAAAAATTATAAAATGGATAATTTCACTGTAGGAATTGTAGTCTTTCCTGGATCTAATTGTGATCGTGACGTTTCATGGGCATTAGAAGGTTGTTTAGACATAAGAACAAAATATTTGTGGCATGAGTCTTCAGATTTAAGTGATGTTGATGCAATCGTTTTACCTGGAGGATTTAGTTATGGTGATTATTTAAGATGCGGAGCAATTGCGAGATTCTCTCCATTAATAAATGCCTTGGATGACTTTGTTAAAAGCGGAAAAAGAGTTTTAGGAATATGTAATGGGTTTCAAATTTTGACAGAATCAGGTTTTTTGCCCGGTGCCCTAGTTGCAAATAAAAATCTAAATTTCATCTGTGATGATGTTGAACTTGATATTGTTTCTTCAAAAGGAGGTTGGTTTAATAATAGAGATGAAAAACAAACTATTAATTTGCCAATAGCACATGGGGAAGGAAGATATCATTGTGATTCTGATACATTAAAGAAACTTGTAGATAATGAATTGATTGCTTTAAAATACAAAATTAATCCTAATGGATCCTCATTCGATATCGCAGGCATAACTAATGAACAGGGAAATGTTTTAGGTTTAATGCCTCATCCAGAGCGAGCGTGTGACGAGGCAATTGGTGGGACGGATGGTCTCTTTACATTAAAATCATTAATATTGAAATAAAAAAAAGACCTCCAAGTTTGGAGGTCTTTTTTGTTTAACTTGGTTAGGAATTAAACTGTAGCTTTTACTTTTGGATCTAAATCACCTTTTGCATAAAGATCAGCAAAATAATTAGTGCTGTTTTGTTTGATCTTACTTGCTTGACCTTCACACCAGAACTGCTTGTATCTATCAAGACAAACTTGCTTCATGTATTTTCTGGCAGGCTTGTTGAAATGTCTTGGGTCGAAGTTTGCCTTGTCAGCAAATGCTGCCTCTCTTACCGCAGCAGTGAAAGCAAGCCTGTTGTCTGTATCAATGTTAACTTTCCTGACTCCATTTCTTATTCCCTCTTGAATCTCTTCAACTGGAACACCATATGTTTGAGGAATCTCACCTCCATATTTATTAATGATATCCAACCATTCCTGCGGAACTGAACTAGATCCGTGCATTACAAGATGGGTATTTGGAAGTGCTTTATGGATTTCAGCAATTCTGCTTATTGCAAGAACCTCTCCTGTAGGTTTTCTTGTGAATTTATAAGCACCATGACTTGTACCTATAGCAATAGCTAAAGCGTCAACTTTCGTTTTAGCAACAAAATCTGCAGCTTCATCAGGATCAGTCAAAAGCATATCTGTAGAAAGTTCACCTTCAAATCCATGACCATCTTCAGCCTCACCTTTTCCTGTCTCTAATGAACCCAAGCATCCTAATTCTCCTTCAACACTAACCCCAACTGAATGAGCAAAATCTACTACTTTTTTAGTGACTGCAACATTATATTCGTAACTAGCTGGTGTTTTTGCATCTGCCTCTAGAGAACCATCCATCATTACTGATGTGAAACCATTTATTGCTGCTGAATAGCATGTAGATGGCTCGTTACCATGGTCTTGGTGCATTACGACTGGAATATTTGGATAGGTTTCAGTTGCAGCAAGTATTAAATGACGTAGGAAAATTTCTCCTGCATAACTTCTTGCCCCTCTTGAAGCTTGGAGGATTACAGGACTATCAGTTTCATATGCTGCTTCCATGATTGCTTGAACTTGCTCAAGGTTATTAACATTGAAAGCTGGAATACCGTAACCATTCTCAGCAGCGTGATCTAAAAGTAGTCTTAGTGGAACGAGGGCCATAATTAAAATAAGTTAAATGCTATAAAAGCATATGTTTCCGCGAGTTTAGTATAAAGAGGTATCAAATGTCACGTCATTAGATATACAAAATACTAAATTAAAGAAACTAATTTTAGGACCCAGAGTTTATTTTTAGAATTTTTTAGTTAATAAGTGTAGCCTGCTACAAACAATTGCTCATCAGATGAAGGTTGAGATCCTGATATATAGGCACCTTTTGAAGCTTCAGAGTTTGCTTGAGCTCTTGCTATTAATGCTTTTTGACCTCCTTCAACGTCGCTTCCTTTCCAGGCCTTTAAGCATGAATGCTGTAATGCTCTTCCATAGGAGAATGAAACATTCCATAAAGCTTTCCTGTAAAGAGTATTCATATTATTTAAATAAACAGAAGCAGCTTCTTCGCTTAACCCTCCTGATAAGAAAACTATTCCAGGAACAGATGCAGGAACGCATCTTTCCATAGTTCTGATTGTCATTTCAGCAACTTTCATAGGATCAGCCTTTGTTGGACAATCTGCTCCATTAACAGTCATAGAAGGTTTTAATAGAGTGCCTTCTAGAAAAACTCCATTTGCTTGACAGGCAATATAAACCTGCTTTATTACCTCTTCTTGGACTTCAGCAGTTTTTTCAATAGTATGATCGCCGTCCATTAAGATTTCAGGTTCAATAATTGGTACCAACCCTGATTCTTGAACGGATCTTGCATACCTTGCTAACCCCCAAGCATTCTCTTGAATTGATAGTTTTGAAGGACAAACATCATTTGTAATTTGCAGAACTGCTCTCCACTTTGCAAATCTTGCACCTTGTTCATAATATCTTGCTGCTCTTTCAACTAACCCATCTAGGCCAGAGCAAAAAGTTTCTACATCTCCTCCTCCTGGAAGTGGATTTAGACCTTTATCGACCTTTATACCTGGAATAATACCTAAATCATTTAGTTTCTTAACCATTGACTCACCATCTTGGTGATTCTGATAAAGTGTTTCTTCGAAGAGGATTGCTCCACTTATATACTTGCCAAGACCTTCTGTAGTAAAAAGCATTCCTCTATATGCTTTCCTATTCTCTTCAGTATTCTCAACGCCAATTCCGGCGAGTCTTTTACCTACTGTTTTAGTGGATTCATCTACCGCTAATATCCCTTTCCCTTTAGAAGCAAGTAATTGAGCATTTTCTTTAAGCTCATTTTTGTAATAATTTAAAGCCATTCTTTAATAGTTCAGTTCAATTGATTTTTCCAGAATATGAAAAAAAAATAAAATCAATCCAATACTTTATCGGGTGATAATTGCTACTTATAAGTGTATAGCCTTAAATTTTGATGCTTAATCCACTTTTCGAAGATTCTCTTATGGCTTCGCAAACTTTATGACTAGCAAGTCCCTCACATAAGCCTGGGATTACAGGTTTTCTATTAATTATACTCTGAGCCCATAAATTTTGAACTCTCAAAACTGGAGCTATCCTGCCATCAGTCCATGTTTTTTCAAAATTAAAGCTTGAATCTGCAGTTAGATTTTGTATTTTATTTTCTTTGTTTGAATATTTTAAATTAAAACCATGAACATAATCTTTTTGGTTCTCGCTTTTAAGAATAAGTGAACCTTCGCTTCCATATATTTCTAAACTAAATCCTCTACCGTTTTTAGAAATCGATGATAAAGATACCTGACATGGAATAAGATTCGAGCTGTAGTTTGATATTTCTATATTAGCGAGACAAACATCCTCGCTAGTAACATAATTTAAATCAGATGAATTAGGTAAAGGTCTTTTTTTGATTGATGTTGCTAACTTACCAGATACATTTATTGATTCTCCAAAAAACCAATTCAACATGTCGAATGCATGAGTACCTAAGGCGCCAATAACTCCTCCACCTTTTTCTTCCAAAGAATACCAATTCCAAGCTCTTTTAGGATCGGATCTGCTCCCCATTAACCAATCTAATTTGACTAAATATATTTCTCCTAAAATATTTTCATCAATAAGTTTTTTTGTCTGAAGAAAAAGGGGTACTGCTCTATATTCAAAATCAACACATACGCTTAAATTATTAATCAAAGATATTCTCTGAAGCTCTTCTATTTCAGAGGAAGATATTGAAACGGGTTTTTCTAGCAGCAAATTTTTATTATTCTCAAGCGCCCTTTTTGCTAATTTAAATCTTGATTCAGGAGGGGTAGCAATAATAACTCCATCAATTTCTGGAGATTTAACTAAGACTTCCCAATCATGAAAAAAATCTAAACCCGTTTCTTTTTCTAATATTGATTTTTGTTTTTTATCGTAATGATAAATAGCTACAGGAGTTAAGTAGTCAGACTCTTTTAATGCCTCTAAATGAACTTTTTTACCAAACCCTAGTCCAGCGATTGCTATTTTTAATTTTTTATTTTTATTATTCATTCTTATCCATTAATAAACTCTGAACAGCTATTCTCAATAACAACATCTATAAGTTCATCATTATTAGAAGTTTGCCATTTTGAATTAAATTGAGGAATTCCATTTATGGAAGTATCTTTGAACTTCTTTTCAGCGCAATTAATTCTCATTACATAAAGTGATAACTCTCCATCATTATTGGAATTAGTTGGATTTTTAAAGAACTTTGTTAAGACACTTATTTCACCATTAGGAAGTGGCTTGATACTTCCTTTATCAAGCCATTCTTTCCCATCATTATTCTCTTTTAAGAGAACCCAATCAACATTTCCTATTGAATATGAATAGGGAGCAAAATTTAAAATGAAAAATAAAAAAGTTAATGAAAAATAAAATAAATTAGAAATAATTTTCATTTTATATGTTTGCTTCTGTAAGTTCTTTTACACCGTGAATTTTTAAAATTTTGGTCAAAGTATCCTTGAGATCTTTCCTTTTTACTATTACATCAACAAAACCATGCTCAAGAAGATATTCAGCTGTTTGAAAATTATCGGGTAATTTTTCTCTTAATGTTTGTTCAATAACCCTTCTACCAGCAAATCCAATAAGAGCTTTAGGTTCCGCCAAAATTAAATCACCTAACATCGCAAAGCTGGCCGTTACCCCTCCAGTGGTTGGATGAGTTAATAAGGGCATATATAGAAGATTTTTTTCTTTATGTTTTTTTAGTGCTCCAGATATTTTTGCCATTTGCATGAGACTTAACATACCTTCTTGCATCCTTGCCCCACCTGATGCGCAAACAATTAGAACTGGGTAATTTTCTATAGTTGCTCTCTCAATTATCCTTGTAATTTTTTCACCAACGACTGAACCCATGGATCCCCCCATAAATCTAAAATCCATAACAGCTAATGCTAAAGGGATTGAATTTACAGAACAGAAACCTGTTATGACTCCATCTCTTAAACCTGTACCTGCTTGACTTTCTTTAATTCGATCAGCATATGCCCTTCTATCTTTAAAACCTAAGGGATCTGTAGGACTTAGTGAATTGTCAAATTCTTTGAATGAATTTTTATCAGCAATTATATTTATCCTTTCATCGCTATTAATCCTATTGTGGTGACCACAATTACTACAAACATTGAAATTTGAAATTAGATCTTTTCTATAGGCCACTTGCGAACATTCTGAGCATTTAACCCACAAACCATCTGCCTCGTCAGTATCTTGCGAAACTTTCCCAACAAATTGATCTTTACGCCTTGCGGCAAACCAGTCGATTAATGACACAATTTTACCTGTTTTTTCTATTTAAATCTAAGTAAGGTACTTTTATCAAGAAAGATATATAAATATTTGAGATTTTACAGATTAGGAACTTCTTAATCCTTAGAAAAAGTATAAGGATTTGAGATGATAATCGAAAATTAATTATCCTTTATTTTTCTCCTCAATCATTTTATGAATTATTGGAGTAAGAATAAGTTCCATTGCGAAACCCATTTTCCCACCATTTACAACGATACTGGTTGGACTTGACATAAAGGAATCGTGAATCATTCCAAGCAAGTATTGAAAATCAATTCCCCATTTTTCTCTTGCCCCTTTTCTGAAATGTATGATCACAAAGCTCTCATCAGGAGTCGGAATATTTCTACATATGAAAGGATTGGAAGTGTCAATTGTGGGAATTCTTTGGAAATTAATATCAGTTTTACTAAATTGAGGACAAATGTGATTTATATAATCAGGCATTCTTCTCAATATTGTATCCACAATAGTTTCAGCTGAGTAACCTCTTTCTGCATTATCTCTATGAATTTTTTGAATCCACTCTAAATTTGTTATGGGAACGACACCAACAAGTAAATCAGCATAAGATGCTACATTGTATCCTTCACCTTCTACACCACCATGTAAACCTTCATAGAAAAGTACATCGGTTCCTTCAGGAATATTTTCCCATGGAGTAAATTGACCTGGTTCTAGGGATGTCCCAAGTCTTGTATTATGCTCATCTGCTTCCTCTGGACTATGTAGGTAATATCTTTTCTTCCCTCCTCCAGTTTCACCATAGATTTTAAAAAGTTCTTCTAGCTTGTCAAAGAGATTAGCTTCTGGACCAAAGTGAGAAAAATTTTCACCTTTTGAAAGAGCTTCTGCCATCGCTTTTTTCATAGGCATTCTTTCAAACCTGTGGTAACTATCACCTTCTACAACTGCGGGAACAATATCTTCTCTGGCAAAAATATGCTCAAAGGCTCTTTTTACTGTACTTGTTCCTGCTCCTGAAGATCCTGTTACAGCTACTACTGGATGACGTTTTGACATTTTTAAAAAACAATATCTAATAATTCTGACAGGTCATATGCCAACTTTATGTTCAACTTAAAAATATTTTTTTATTTATTAATTTTTTTTTTAAATTTCATCAATTATTTTATCTCCTATTTCACTACAAGATAATACTTCGGAAGACCCATTAGCTAAATCGGCAGTTTTAAATCCTTTTGATAAAACTTTATCAACAGCATTTTCTAAACTTTCTGCTGCTTCTTCTTCATTTAATCCAATTTTCAACATCATTGAAGCGGATAAAAGCATTGCAATAGGATTTGCTATGTTTTTACCAGCTATATCAGGAGCTGATCCATGAACAGGTTCAAAAACTCCTGGTCCATTATTATTTAGAGATGCAGATGGAAGCATCCCAATAGAACCAGTTAACATTGCTGCTAAATCGCTTAAGATATCACCAAATAAATTACTAGTTAGAATCACATCAAATTGACCAGGATCTCTAACTAATTGCATTGCTGCATTATCAACATACATATTGCTTAAAGATATATTTTTATCTTTTGAAGTGATATTTAAAACTGTGTCTCTCCATAATTGACTAACTTCCAGTACGTTAGATTTATCCACAGAACATATTTTTTTATTTCTTTGCTTAGCAATTTTTATTGCAATTTCAGTAATTCTCTCTATTTCGGCTGAATCATAAACCATCGTGTTGAAAGCTTTTGGGATTTTTGTATTTGTTATATTTCCTCTTGGTTTCCCAAAATAAATTCCGCCTATTAATTCTCTTATTACTATAAGATCTACATTCTTAACTATTTCCTTTTTTAAGGTACTTGCATCTATGAGAGATTTTCTTATTTTGACAGGCCTAATATTTGCGAAAAGGTTTAGGGCTGATCTTAGCTTTAGTAACCCACTTTCTGGTCTTAATTCTCTTGCAAGAGAGTCATATTTAATATCTCCAACACATGCTAAAAGTACTGCATCACTTTTTTTGCATTGATCTAGTGTCTCATCTGGAGCAGGATTCCCATATTTTTCATAAGCTATCCCTCCAAATAATTTTTCAATAATCTCAATATCGAAATTATGTGTTTTTGAAAGCTTTTTTAAAACTTTTTTTGAAACTTCTGAAATCTCTGGTCCAATTCCATCACCTGACAATAAAACAATCTTATATTTCTTCATTTAAATTTTTGTTTAATAGAACAATAAATTATTGCTTGTCTAATTGTCTAAGTTTTTTTGCTAATTCTGGTAATTTTTTAAAAATACTTGAACTCCTAAGCCAGGATTTATTATTCATCGCAGGGAAACCACTAATTACCATGCCATCATCTATGTCACAATGGATCCCGCATTTTGAACTCGCGATGACTTTATTCCCAACTTTTACCCTATTATTCACACCTACTTGCCCTGCCAAAATAACTCCATCTCCAATTACTGCTCCTCCTGCGATACCAACTTGAGCGGCAAATGCGCAATTCTTACCAATTTTTACTCCATGACCTATTTGCACTAAATTATCTAACTTTGTTCCCTCATCAATAAAGGTAAATCCCACTGAGGGTCTATCAACACAACAATTTGTTCCAATTTCTACAAAACTCATTATTTTTACACCACCTTTCTGTGGCATCTTTACCCATTTGCCATCTTTAGGAATAAAACCAAATCCCTCCGATCCAATAACAGTATTTGAATTGATTACACAATTATTTTTTAGGGTAGTGTATTCGTAAATTACACAATTTGGATGAATTATATTATTGTCTCCTATTCGAACATTTCCTAAAATTGATGTTCCAGGAAGGATATGATTATTATCACCAATTACAGTATTTTCTCCTATATAGACATTAGGACCAATATGGCAATCTGCTCCAATTATTGCTGTTTTATCTATAACGGCTGAATCGTGAATCCCTGTTTTAAAGTTGATAGGTTTATATAAACAATTCAATACTTCCGCAAATGCAATTCTTGGATTTTTAACGATAATGTTTGAAATTTCGAGTTTCTTAAGGGAACTAACAATTTCATGATTATTGCAAGTTATTATTGCTGATGCTTTAGTTAGATCTAATTTTTCTTTAAGGGTATTGTTTTCTTCTAAAAAAGATATTTGATGATTATCTGCTTCATCCAAAGAGGCAGCATCCTCTATATTTAAATCTTCAACAATATTGGCACTAATAAAATTTGAATTTCCTTTTTTAATTAGATCAAGTAAATCACTTAAAAGCATTTGAAAGTTTTAATTTTTTTTAAGAGAGAGCTAGAACATCTCTATGTACGACAATTATCGAGGAGTTTTTATTTTCTTTATTATTTAAGATAATTCTTAATTTGTCGCTACTTATTGATACTAAACCTTTTGCAACTTCTTTATTATCTGTATTTACGATTTTAACAGCTTGATTAATAGTAAAGTTACCTTCTACATTTTTAACACCTACGGCTAAAAGTGAGGCACCTTTTTTTTTAATTGCAAAACAAGCACCATCATCTAAAGTGATTTTCCCTACTGTGTGAATCGCATGAGAGAGCCAACTTTTCTTGTTACCTATAGGTTTTTCTAATGGATAAAATAAAGTTCCAATTTTATTATCATTAAAAATCTCAATTAAATTTTTTTCATTCCTTCCATCAACAAGTTGAACTTCAACCCCCCCTTTTGTAGCTATTTCTGCTGAAATTAATTTTGTAGAAATTCCGCCTGTTCCCCATTCATTATTTTTATTTTGTTTGTTTTTATCTTTAATTTCTTTTAATTCATTATTATGAACCTCTTTAATTGGATGCGCATCTTTATTCTTTCTTGGATCTTTTGAATATAGATTTTCAATGTCGGTTAATAAAATTAGCTTATTAGCATTTATGGCTAAGGCCACTAAGGCCGAGAGGGTGTCATTATCTCCATATTTAAGCTCTTCATTCGCTACTGTATCGTTCTCATTTACTATTGGGATAACATTCAAATCTATTAATCTTTTTAAAGTTTTAGATGCGTTATTGAAAGATTCTCTCGAATTAAAGTCAGCTTTCGTTATTAAAATTTGAGCAATATTATGACCTAATTTATTAAATATTTTATCGTACAAAGACATTAAATTAACTTGACCTACTGCAGCAGTAGCCTGAAGGGTACTTAAATCATTTGGTCTTGTTTTAATATTTAATTTTTTGCAACCTAATCCAACGGCTCCACTAGTTACTACAACCAATTTGTTCCCTTTTAAAATAAAACTTGTAAAGGATTTACAAAGGGTTTCAATAACTTCTTCAGTTGATCTTCCCTCTGTCCCTCTTAAAATACTAGTACCTATTTTAATAACCCAGGTTTTCATTTAAAAAAAAAAGAAATTAATTTTTCTATTATCAAAGTTAAATTAAATTTAATTGGCAAGCCATCTTTGTTTAATCGCTTAACTAATATTGTTTTTATATTACATCGATTTCCAACAATAATATCTGTAAAAATCCTATCGCCAATAATGGCAATATTTTTTGATTCAGAAGTAACTTCTTTAATAGCATGCAGCGTTGTTATTTTTCTTGGTTTTGAAGCGTTGTATTTGTATCTTAAGTTTAATTCGTTGGCTATTTTCGCTATTCTTTTTTTTGATGGATTATTACTTATTAGATATAAAGTAAAAAGTTTTTTAGATTCACTTATCCAATTTTTTACAGATTTTGGTATCTTAGTTGATTTTCTATTTACTAAAGTTCCATCAACATCAAGTAATAAAACATGAATTCCTTTTTTTAGTAATTCAGATTGAGAAATTGCATATATTGGTAAATTTGAATCCCAATGGACTTTTAGGATAGATTTCATCAATTTTAAGAACTGCTTTTTTCAATCTCTGATTCAATCAAAGGTTGAATTTTATCAAACTCATCATCTTCAATTAATAAGGCACCTTTGTCTTTTAATTTACCCACAATAAAAAAAGGATCTAGAGGAATATATAAGCCATATTCTTGGTCAAGAAGATGAAAGTTAACAAGCAATTCATAACTCTCGCTATCATCATCGATGTAATCTTCTTCTAATTCATCATAAATTGGTTCTTCAAGTTCCCCTGATACTGTTAATGTAACTGCTGATCTTATAAGTGTTAAATCATGTTCTTGAAGTACCGCTTCAGCATTTTTTAATATTTGTTCGTTTTTATCTATTTTCTCAATTAGTTCAGGTTCTTCATTTTCATTTATCTTGAAGAGACTTACTGGAGTATCAACGGGTGTTAATAAAGCATATTCTTCTCCCTCAACTCTTACTAATTGTTCAAGGTAACAAAAAAGCTCGTTTCCATCTGAGTCGTTTAATATTAGTGTCTGCGCCTCATAATTATCATTTGATTTAGTTTCTTGCATTTGAAATTATCTAATTCTTTTAATACTAATATTTTATCTGACCTTTACCAGCTAATTCTTCTAATTCAGGACCTTCTTCGATCCATTGTTCAAGTATTATTTTTGCCGAAAAACTATCAATCAATCCAGATTTATCTTTTTTAATTCCAAATCTATTTGAAGATTCCCAAGTCGAACTATGTTCGTTGACGTAAGAGAATGGAAGCATTAATTTATTTGCAAGTAATTGACCGTAATTTTTACAGTCAATAGCCTGAGGGGTCATTTTACCTTCCTCATTAAGGGGAAGGCCAACAATAAAACCAGTCAAATTAAATTCATTTATATAATTTCTAATGATTTTAAGCTCTTGATTATTCTCAAACCTTTTAACTGCAGGAAGTATATTTGAAGTTATGCATAGGGGATCACAATATGCCAATCCTATCCTTTTGATACCTACATCCAAACTTAAAATTGACTTGGGTTCAGGTTTACAAAATTTCACTTCAATTTTAAGGGAAAAGGAGATGGATATGGATTACCTTGTGGATTTAATTTTTCAAAGATTGATTCCAAGGATTGGTTTATTTTATTTACTTGTTTGTATTCATTCTTAACTATTGTGTTCCTGATAAGAATAATTTCTTGATTTTTATCTTTTAAGTTACATTCTTCTAGAAAGGTATTTAGTTGAAAATTATCTTTATAGGTTTTTAAAAAAGCGATGGGAGCTTTTGCAAAAAATCTTTTTATAAATTCTTTTAAAATAGTATTGAATCTATTATCCCAGTATCTACTTATAGTTAAAGTATAAATTTCTTCGTTTTGATAATTTATATCTTTTAAAATTGAACATAAAACAGAATTTTCATGAATTAAGGCACCACTTTTAGAGCTTTTTCTTTTAAGAATATCCTCTTGATCAAAATCTAAAATATTTCTTATCAAGGGCGATTGATTTGATCTTATGAAATTTACTATTTTCAATATATTTTGTTTATTAATTTTTTGGAATTCATTAATTAATTCATAGCCTTGGGTATTTTGCTTTATGGATTTATTAATATCAAAACCATCCCAAAGTATTATCTCTCCTAATGGTTGAAAACCTAATTCTCTAGAGGTTGATATTAGGTCGATATTGTTTATATCGGCGTTAATTATCCAACTTGAAGTCTTGATATCTGTTATCGAGATAGATTTTTTTATCAATCCTAAAGTTAATTGTTTATCTGTTAAAGAACAATTGTTGATAATTAACTTTGGCTTAGAAATTTTTAGACAAGTCTCTTTTTTATTCAAAGGAAAAATATTTAAATAACCAATGATTTCGTTTCCATAAATGGCAATTATACATTTATTCTTATTTTTCTTAAGATTATTTAAAAATATTTTTAAGTCATCAAATGTATTAATAATTGCCATCTTTAAAAACCAATTATTTAATTCCTTATTTTTGATATCTATTAAAAGGTTAATGTGACGGATATGGAGTTCTTCAAAAGTTACTTCCATTCCTTTTTCAGACTTAAAAGAATTAGAGGCATCTTTTTTCATTTACTTTTTTCTCTTATTAACACTATAGGAGTTTTTTCATCTCCATTGCCGGCCGGATTAGATATTAAGTTTCTTTTGAGTATTTTATTTACTTTTTTATTTGAGCTAGCTAAAACTTTTACAGCTCCAAGATCATTAACATCCACTACAGCAACATCTATATTTAGATATTTTGAGACTTCCTTACAAAATAAATCAGCATTTAGAGGTCCCATAACTATACTTTTATCATAGGGAGTAACTGTACCACTTATATCATCAATAAGAGATGATTCTGCACCAGTTAATCTATAAAATATCCCCTTGATACCTATTAATTTAAAGAGGAACCCAATAATTAATGCAAAGGTTATTCTTGTAACCCCAATTTTATTTATTAATAATTGCATGCCGCAAGCAGTTGCCAAGCTACTTGTTGGGTGAAAAAAATAACATAAAGCTTTCGAAAATAAGCTATATTCTAAGTTTTGAGGAGCAATATATCTAGATTGCATAATCGAAAGTGGACTCTCACCGATCGTTAAAATATCATTTTCTTCTACAATTTCTTTGCAATATTTAATCACTGTATTTACTGGGTTATCAAAGCATCCAAGTAAATCAGTTTTAATAGCAATAGCATTATATTTATTATTTATCGGGTTTTCAAGAACTTCTTTAGGTCTTTGTTTTGGACCATCTAAATTTACTAAAAAACAATCCTTTTTTTGTGAAATACCAAAATGTCCATAATTCTCCCAAAATACTTTTAACCATATATATTTAATCTTATTTCTAAAATTATTATTGTTGAATTTATAGATTACTCTTATACATAATTCTGAATTTGACTTGATAATTGTTGTTGGCCAATAATTATTTAAATTCTTTTCTTTATTTTTTTCATATATATAAATTTCTTGCTGATAGTTTAGATTTTGACAATATTCGTTACCTTTACTTTTAAAAAAATCTAATTCAAAATTTATATTATTTACCATTGTCTCCTTTGTGTTACTTTTATTAGTTATTTTTAAATCAATAATTACTTCGTTTAAACCATCTTTTTTTTTGATTTTGTATTTTATAGGTACAAGAACCAACTTTGTTTTGGGTGAGTTTTTAATATATAAATCTGAAAGAATTAAAAAAATCAGTAAAAATAAAAGGGTATTTAAAAATAACATTTTTCCTGAAATAGTTAATTATTTTTAGTTTCTTTTTTTTTTGAAATTGTACTATTGTATTCATTAAAGGCTTCTACTGAAAATGAGGCATTATTATCACTTTCGAGTCCTGTTGATTGACTAATAATTTTGTTCAATTCACCAAAGTCAACCATCCCATTGCTATCAAATTGAACTTGGCCATTACTATCAAGAATGATAGTTTGAGGAATTAATCCATTCCAATAAAAATTGGGTTCATTTGGTAGATCAGATTGCTCTTCATTTTGAAGTTCATCTGTAGTTAAAGCAATAATATCTATATTTTCCCTCCATATTAAATCTAGTCCTGAAATTACTGGAGCCATAGCTTTGCTGTCAGAACTATCATCAAGGTAGAAAAATAGAATTGATACCCTTTTATTCTTTAATGAATCCTTAAGTGTTGTCTTAGGAGGAACTATTGCTCCATTCCCAGCATATATAGGAAAAATGTTGCCATCGTAACTATTGGTATCTCTAATAGCATTTGCTTTATATGGACTTAAGAAAATTAATGCTATTAATATCCATTGAAATATTTTCATTAAAAATTTAAAACTTACTTGGAACTTGATCTTCCTAATCCTTGAAGGATTCCTTTTCCTACTAAACCGATAGCTTTGCCCACGACTTTTGTTAGGAAAGTTACAAAAAGATTACCAATATACTTTATCGCAACTTCTAACTGAGGTGCTACTGCATCTCTTATCTCAACTAATAATGTAACTTGTTTTTGAAGCCATTCTAGATTCTCTAGTTCTTTTTCCCTATTTTCATTTTTAAAGTATCGGGTAAATTTTTTATTGATAATATCAATATATTCTCGTTTACTTTCATATAAGTAGATAGGCATATAAATGTATTCATGCCAGCGATTGTAGTTGTTAATATTATTCCTAAATCTTTCAAAATTTCTTGTTGATTGTAATTCAGGATTTATAAGTACAGTTCTTAATTCAGGCCAAGAAGAACAAATATTAAAGATTTCAGAAGCTAATAAATTACAGTTCCTTATTGTCCAATTTGAAATTATATTTTCAAGGATTAGAAATGATTCTGTTTCATATAAAGGTATTAATTTGCCATCATAGTCAAGAGCTTCATTCTTAATAATTGGCTCGATAAACATTATTGATTCATGAGATTCTCTATCTATATCTTCACAACTTACTTCACTATAAATAAAATCATTTATTGAAATAGATTCGCTTCCTTTTCTTAATCTAAAATAGCTGTCTGTAATGTTTGAAATTGTATTAACTTTAAGTTCTTTTATAAGAGAACTTAAATCATCTTTAAAATCTTTGTCTTTATAGTTTTCCTGAATATTTTTTACTAAATTATCTAACTCATCTAACATTTTGCATATTAGGCGTGAAATGAACTTTTTCTTTATCCCAGAGAGAATTATTGATGAATTATTAAATTCAACTTGTAAGTTTTTTGAACTATATCTTTCTTTTAGTCTATTAAAAATTAAATTCCAAATTTCTATAGTATTTTTATCTTTAATGAATACAGTATTCTTATTTTCAAGATTAATTTTATTTTCAGTGTAAATTGCCTCTGTATAAAGCTCTAGTGAATTACCCCATAAGAAAATAAGAAAAGATTTAGCCGTAATAAGTTCTCTTAATCTTCCTTTCAAAATAAATTTATAAAATTCTGGAGTTGAATCAGAGTTAACATATTTGAATATATAGTTAATCTCAGTGTCTATTTGTTTCAGACCTGAAGTTAGTATTTTTTGACTAATAGAAAGAGGCTTGTCTTTGTTTAATTTAACCCTGGAATTATTTTCAATATCAAATACCCTTCCCCCTTTTAAAATGGTATCAATAGATTCAAGAACTTTTTCTGAAGTGGGATTCAAAAGAAAACCTTCAGCATTTAAAGATGGAGTATTTTTTGCTTCATAAACAAGTTCACCAGAGAGTATTATTAGAAACTTTGACTCATCCCATCTTTTTCTTAATTTTAATAATTCTAATCTTATAAGATCTTCTGATTGGAAATTAAGAATATTCCATATAACTAAATCTGGAGTTGTATCACTTATTCCATTATTTAAATTAATGTCTAAATTTTTATCTAGTGATGTTAACTTAAGCGATAAAGATTCTGCTATTAAGCTTGGAGCAATAATTAATATTGATTTTTTTGAAATTAATTCCAAGACTAGATTTCTTATCTCTTATCCAAAATTAACTAACAATTCCTACAAATACCAGCCTTAAATCAGTTTTTTATACTCTTTTAAGCGTAGTAATTGTTGTTTAAATCAAAGTCAGTTAGTCTTCCTGATGACAATACATTATTCGCCTCGCTTATTTTAAATTTATTTTCATATAGAGCTTTACCTACAATCACGCCCAAGAGTCCAGAATTCTCAAATTTCACTAATGATAATAAATCAGAAATCGAACCAACACCTCCTGAGGCTATTACAGGAATATCTGTAATCTCAAGAATACTTTTTATGAATTCTTCATTTGTTCCTTCTAACGTCCCATCTGTATTTATATCTGTAACAATAAAGCTAGCGATTTTAAATGAAGAAAACTCCTTTACTAGATCTGTAGCTAAAATATTAGATTGCTCTAGCCACCCCCTTGTACTAACTTTTCCTTTTTTTGCATCAATACCTACAATTATCCTTCCAGGAAATTTATTGGATAAGTCTTTAACTAATTCTTTATTTTCTATTGCGGAAGTCCCCATTATAACTTTCTCAATACCATATGAAAATAATTGCTCTATTCTTTCTTGAGACCTTATCCCTCCACCAATTTGAATGGGTATGTTAACTGTTTTTGCAATCTCTTTTATTGATTGATCGTTCGTTGGGGCTCCAGTTATTGCTGCATCCAAATCAACTATATGTATATACTTTGCTCCTTCCCTTTCCCAATACTTAGCCTGTTCATGTGGCTTTTTTGTGAAGTCTTTTCTTTTATTAAAGTCACCCTTAAAAAGCCTTACGCACTTACCATTCATTAAATCGATAGCTGGTATTAGTTCCATAGAATCATCCTTTTCATTAATTACTTCTTAGTAGTACTATTCAATATGTAATTCTAATTAAGATTACTACTTCAGTTAAATATTTTTTGAATATGAAAATTCTTGTAATGGGTGGAACTAGATTTGTTGGCAAGTCTTTGGTTAGGAAATTGTTAAACCAAAATCATGATATTGATATTTTTACAAGAGGTAATAAAGCTAATCCTGAAAAAACAAATTTAATTAAGGGGGATAGAAATAGTTTAGACGCTATTTTTAAGCTAAAAAATAAGAAATATGATGTTGTTTATGATATTTCTGGACGAGAGTTAGAACAAACGAAACTTCTTATAGAAAATTTAGCTGACTCTTTCCAGAGATATATATATGTCAGTTCTGCAGGTGTTTATAAAGATAATCATGAACTGCCCTTATCTGAAGATGATCCTATTGACCAAGATAGTAGGCATAAAGGAAAATTTGAGACGGAAAATTGGTTGATAAACCAAAAAATTCCATTTACAAGTTTTAGACCAACATATATTTACGGACCAGGGAATTATAATAAGATTGAAAATTGGTTTTTTGAAAGGTTATATTCCAATAAATCCATCCCAATCCCTGG
>QCKZ01000024.1 GCA_003214975.1 Prochlorococcus sp. AG-412-C21 | reverse complement strand
GAATGTGAATTAAATCCATCCAACCCACGTTGTCTGGTCTATGAAGATTAATGATCCTTTTTTAATTGGCACACCCACATTCTTGCTATGAATTAAGTAGAAACTTTTTTATTAATGCCATTAGATGTATTTCTAATGAATATGTTGAGGGTTGTGATAATTGATTTACTAGTCAGAAGAGAGATCAAACTTAAGAAGGCTAGATAGATTATGAAGACTCAAGTTTTTAAAGAGCAGTACATTCCAAATGTTTAGACTATTACTCTTTTACTAATGCTGCTTCTATGTTTGTGGTTGCCGCTAGCACTCCGATTCTTATTAATCTTCTAGAACCTAAGCCAGATCTCGGAAAAATGTATCCTTATAAAACTAGATCTTATTTATTCGTAGCTTATAACCAAGCTCAATCATTTTGTTATATATAGATTTTGTTTGTACAAGGTTAAGAGAAAGACGTTTTTCTTCATTCTTTTGTAAATAAAAAAAACCCTTTGTTTTTACGTTTTTCTCAATAGTTACGTATACCTTTCCTTTATTTAAAATCCAAGGCTCTTTTTGGAAATTCTCATCTCCAATTTGACAATCCCATGGAAAGATACTATTAGTTTGATTTTGAAGTAACAAATTGAATATTTAACCTTTATTTTTTTTACTCTAGTACTTTTTAATTTCTGTAAAGAGTATCTATATAGACTGTTTTATATTGCTGTCTGAATCATTCACGTTTTGGTTTTTTAAGGCAAAAAAAAAGACCCTTGCGAGCCTAGGTGATGGGGACCTCTATCATGGCAAATAAAACATCAATAAACAACACCACCTAAAGCAAGAAATATTACAGTGAAACACCATATGTAGTGCTATTATACTAGAAAGGTTGGGTGATGGGGATGATCTAGCTTTTAAATTTGGTGTAGATAATGCCCTTTTTTTATGGATATAATTCAGCTAATCAATAGGTTTAAACATCTTACGATCTACTGCTCATAGGGCACTAGTTTGCTTATGAGCGAGATTTTGCTTATTTATGCATCACCTTGATATATCTTCCTACTTTGTAAGACTCATAAATTTTCTTTTAATACCAACTAATAAGCTACAACCTCACTTATTTCTCGTGGGAGCTGTCGCATTTTGCGTAGCGAGTGCTTTGGGAGCACTAGGTCGCAGATTCGAATCCTGTCGCCCCGATTAGGTTTTCAGCGAATGACAAAATAGGCCGTGTAAAAAACGTGTAAAAGATTTAGACATTATCAGTACTTAATTGGATAGTAAGAGCATTAACAACTAATGATATAGCTCTAAGACATAGTGCTTCACTCTCCTTAATACAAGACGCTATCGCTGCGTAGTAATAGCAGGGCTAGGTGTATATGAGCATGGATAGGAAGTCGTTACCCCGATTTCCTCCTCATCCGAACCCCGTTTTTTAAACATTTGAGGGAGGTTTGGGCAAGGTTAGTGGTGCATCCTTTCATAGTTCCCCTTCCTCACTTGTTTTTATCCTAATTAAAAGCTTACTAGCTCTTTTTACCGAACTTAATCATTGCGAAAGGGAACCCAACAGTAATAACAAGTCCAATTAAAATTATCAAAATCCCTATTGGAGATAAAATTTCAACACCTTGTCCAGTTTGTACAAAGAGCATTTTTCTTATCAATTAATAATCAATTTTTTTAGTAATTAATTAATTTTTTATTTCCATCTCTAGTTTCTACTTTATTTATTCTTAACCCAATGAAAAGCACCCATATAAGTGCGAAGACTACTGGTAAGAAAACGATAGCAAGTTTCATCATTTTTTTTAAAAGTGTAATTTGCTAAAGATAATACCGTTGAAATAGGTATTTTATTTAAAATTTCACGTTTAGTTACTATGCAATGCATAATAAGCGAGTCAACAAAAGCTCTCGGATTTAAAAGTAGAAATTCTCTTTATCAATTAGAACAAAAAGGTGTCCTAAAAGACTATTTATCGACAATGTCACTAGCACTAACAGCAGTAGGTAAAGCGAGTGCAGCTAATAAAGGTATTAATAATTTACGCATAAAAAAGAGGGTTTTATCCCTCTCAGTTTAGATCGACTGTCAATCAAATATATTTGACGCTGCTAACTGTTTATCAAATTTACTAAAGATATCTGTAGGCATAAACCTTGAATAGTTTTGGAGGTTAGCTCGACCGTTATTACTGATATTTATTGAGTAATCGATTATAAATTACCAACAATACTATTACTCCACCTATACCAAGAGTTGCATGGTATGGGTCATGATGATTATGCCAAAGCTCCTCTAAAAATTCCACAAAAGATTACTCCATAATAATATACACTAATTGTTATCTAACTAAATATATAGAGTAATTATTCTCTAATTAAATATCTTCTTTGTAAATCAATGTTAGGCAATCTTTTTTCTTTATTGACTGATGCCTTTCCCTTAAGCCAGCAAGATAGAGGAGTCATAGTTATGCCTAGCTCATTCGCTAGGACTTTTAGTGCTTTCAAGTCTGCTCCATAACCTGCTCTTTCTATCCAACTAGCCATTAGCGCAATATCGTGCTCAATGAAATTCATAAGTTTGCGTGGCACCATTGAATAACGGACTGAAGGAGATTCCTTAGGGTTTATTTTTTGCCATAGAGCTGCCATTTCCTGACCTGTCATCTCTTCTCCAGCAATATTCATTGATTCTCCCCAAAACCTTTTAGGATGTTCAAAAACAGCCCTTGTCCATAGTCCAACATCATCAACTGCGATGGTTTGCCAAACTTTGTCTTTATGGACAATTCCTGGGAAAATTGATTCAGAAATCTTCACCCCAGGAAGATCACTATCGAAATTTTCGAAGTAGCTAACAGGGCGAAGAATTGTTGAAAGTTTTTTCAACCCATTAATCAGGATGTATTCCTCAATATTCCACTTGCTTGTGAAATGTCCTGGTGCTGGCTCATTCTTTAGAGGATCCTTGGGTTTGCAAACAGAACTAAAAACAAAGTGCTTTAGTGTACCTAAGTCAGCTAGTTGCTTTACAACATCTACTAAGTTTCTCCCTTGCTCTATTTCATATTCACGAACCATACTTCCACGGCCCAACATCCACCCTTTCGTGGGCGTGGTATTGCCAAATATTCCGTAAGCCCCTGAAAAAACTCTTTTTAAGCTTTCTGGTTCAAGGAGATCTCCTCGAACAATTTCGACATTTGGCAATTTAGCCAAAACCTTAGCCCGTTTACTATGGGGAGAACGAGTAATTGCTCGAATCTGATAAGCACCACTTTGGGACAAATGCCTTACGACTGAAGAACCCTGTCTACTGGAGGCCATTATCACTGCAATAACAGGCCTAGAGCCCTTTTTGATTAAGTTCCTCATAACTAGATAAATCGCCGAAAGAAAGACCAAACTGAGGAGTTAAGTCCTGATGTTAAGAAAAATTTCATTAACTGTTACAAAATGTAAAGCATTTTCTTCTCAATCGTGAGTATGCTTTTGGGAGCACCAAGTCGCAAGCGGGCGACGAACGGGCTAGGTTTAGTACATCTAAGGCTAATTTTGTATATCTTTGGCAAATTTTTGAGACTCATGATTTCTAAGGTATGCCAACTAACTTGCCATAGCCTGAATAGCTTATTTAACCTACTGTCTCAAATTGGAGGGCGGGTGCTTTGGGAGCACTAGGTCGCAGGTTCGAATCCTGTCGCCCCGACTCTTAGAATCCAAGTTATAGAAAGGTTTCCCAGCCTGTCTTTTTTATTGGTTACATTTTGGAATAATAAGACTGAGCGAGCTTTGAGCGAGGATTTGCAATACCTTGCATAACCTTGCTGCCTGACCTCGCTCACTATGACTTAAATAAGCAATAAACAAATAATTGTTCCAATACTAAAAATTAAACTCCAACCCTGGGAATTGATTTTCATTTGAACCTGTTATTTTCAATCTCTTAATTGGCAGTAAATTCTATACGCAGATTCAGCATTAATATCTTTTGTTGCACCCATGATAAGAAATAAATCTATAAACCACCATACCCCGCAACCTCCTAATGTAAAAAGCTTTAATAAGCCTAAAACTGTTTGTCCTAGAACAAAACGGTCAATCCCTAAACCACCTAAAAAAAGAGAAATTACCAAGATAGTTGTAGGATCTTTTGCGTCTTGATCGCATGCCATAAAGAAGCCTGGTCGTTCATCCTTAGGAAGCCTCTTTGCAAGAACGAGTGACCCCGCAAGTTTCAATTGAGATTCAGAAATAAGATTTGAATCTAATTTTGATATTTGATTTGAATCTGACATTAAATTAAAGAATTTAAAAAATTTTATTATTTTTAGGCAAAAGATACCTAATAAGTGATTATTTATTTTAATAAAACATCAAAAAGCTGCTTTTAAAAATTTTTTCCAAAAAAATTATGAATACTTATACTATTAAAAAAAAAATTTCTTTTGGTTTACTGAATGTGAGAGAATTTCATTAATAACTATAAAATCAACTTGGACTCACAATTAATAATTTCAAAAGAATCAAAAGCTGACTTAAAATCAACTTGGAAGATTTACAAATCCCATTGGAAGACTTTTCTCTTCCTAACAGGTCTTTTAGTATTGACATATGTTATTTACACAATAATAGATTCAATACTTAGCATCGTTGGATTAGCTCCAATAATGTATTCCGATTACGAATATGTAGGGACAGGAGCACTTATAATTTCTTTTATTATTAGGACACCTATATATTTAATTTACACTGTCTTAACAGCATTATTATCAGTGTTATTTATGGTAATACCTGCTTTATATTTTGAAGAGAAAGAGATCATTACTTGGAAAGTTCCATACAAGGAATTAAAAAAGAATTTTATAAGGTATCTATTAGCAGGCCTTTTATTTAGTGGAGTCTTGGGGATAGGATTTCTATTTTGTATTTTACCGGGAATAGTTATATCACTTATTGGTCCTGCGTATACAAATAAAATTGCTTGTTCAGATATGCCTATTTTAAAAGCATTTACAAGTTCCTTTCAATCAGTTTTCAAATCTCCAAATTTATGGCCATATATTGGGATGCAATTTTTAGCAGGCTTCATATATTTAGTTCCTACAATCTGCACTTGCGGAATTGGAAGTATTATTACTCTTCCTTTGCTATCTATTTATTCACAACATCTTGCATACAATAAAGGGATATTAAATTAAGAAACAATTTAACTTAAAGGAAATCCATAAAACATTCTAAAAGTCCAATAACTTAATAAAGAGAAAGAGAACATCAGCAAGAATTTTTCATTTATTAAGAAAGGAAATACTTTTTTTGTTTTAATAGATTTTATGCACCAAATGACTAAGAAAAGAGCTATGAATGGGCCAAATATATGCATCTTAAAAGAATTCTCTAAGTCCCCCTGTAAAGCCAGACATGTAGACCTAGTCAAGAAGCATGTAGGGCATGGCACTCCTGTAATTTGCCTAAAAGGGCAAGAAATACCAGGCAAAGAATAGTAGTTTTTTAGATATAGATATGACACTAAGACAGAGGGCAGAAAATATTTTCTCCTCAATAGATTAAAAAAGATTATATTCATTTATTTGTTATGAACATCAAGTTAAAGTTAATATAATCATTTATATTTTTAATGTCATTTGCACCTTTACTATTAATTATTATTGGTTCTATCTTTGAAATAATTGATGGTACGCTTAATCTCGTTGCTGAATCGCTTTTCACAGACGGCGTAGTTCCTGACTACATTAATCTTCCAAGTCTTAGTATTCAAGTTTTATTATTTCTCTTAGCAATATTCTTTTCCATAATTAATCTACTTAGAAATAAATCAACAAGAATTATTCATTTTTGTACTGCAATAATGGCCATGTGTTTGTTTTTAGGTCGTCTATCATGGTTAATTAACAATATTAAATGGGCTTATTTTAGTTAAATCTTAAAAGCTTTTAATTGAGCGAGATTTTGCTTATTTATTCACCACCTTGCTATATCTTTCTACTTTTTAAGACTCATAAATTTTCTTTTTTACCAACTAACTAGCTATAGCCTCACTTGTTTCTTGTGGGGTCTGTCGCAATTTGCATAACGGGTGCTTTGGGAGCACTAGGTCGCAGGTTCAAATCCTGTCGCCCCGACCATTTAAAAACCAAGTCATAGAAGAGAGTTCCCCAGACTCTCTCTTTTATTGAAAATTATGTCGGTTACTTTGTCTGACAAAAAGCCCAAAATAAGTAATTTTTATGTAATTAGTCTTTGATATTAATCTGCTAGAACTTCGCAAGCCTCACCATCTTTGTCCCGATCTAAATATGAGTGTCCTTGACTAAGAAGTTTTTGAGCTAAATCCCAGTCACCTATATCTGCACATTTATATTTCTTAAGAGGGTCATCGTTATCGTGATTATTATTGTTATTGCTACTGTGTTTGAATTTATCTAAATTATTGCTATTACATTCTGAAATTGGTAATTTTTCTCCATTATTGTAAGCACAGCTTAATTCTCCATCATTAAAGTTGTAGTAATAATAAGGACTTAACTCTTTTTCCTCTGGTACTGCACTAACCAGACCAGTTATTGAATTTCCATAACAACTATTTTGTCCATTAGATAAGATTGAATATTTTTGCAGCCTTTTATCCTCATAAACTAGAGGTAAGGAATACGCATAATTCGTTTCGCATTCTTTTTTAATCGTTAACAGAGCTTTTTGAGCTGCGACCTCTCTAGCTCTTCTATTAACACCATTAAAATAGAACAAACTAATACTACTAAGTATTGATAAGATTCCAATAACAACAATAAGTTCTATTAGTGTGAATCCATTATTTATGTTATTTTTTTCGTTTAATCCCACCTATCTTGACCAAGCACATTGATATGCATATTTTGAATATATTTTTGCATAACCATTATTAAACATAATATGTTGAATATTTTTTTCATTTATTGACAGCTCAGCGACTGTCCTCCCATATTTATCTTTAGTAATTCTTTTAATAAAAACTTCTTTCCCAGATATTAGATTATTAAGATAATCCTTCGCAGCCTGGGCTTTAAGAGGCTGAGCTTTTGGTCCTCTTAATTCAGGAGTATCAATACAAGCTAGCCTTATCTTCTCACCTTCAGTAGTGGTACAAGTATCTCCATCATAACAACTCTCAATAATTACATTTTTTTTGTTCGATTCGAGCTTATCTCTTTGACTATTTTTGTTATGACAGTGGTAACTGTTGTTTTTTTTGTCATTGTGACAGCCTTCAGAATTAAGTCTTCCGCCATGAGCAATAAAGATATCTTTGGACTTAGCAAACAAACTTGAAGTCGAAATTAGTAAAAGAATAAAGTTAAATATAATTATTTTTTTCATAAAAAGAATTTATATTTCTATTAATCTAGTTTGTTTAAGAATTATTTTCATCAAGTTACTTAAAAAACTAATCAGCTACAAATCGCCTAAAAATAACTCTTAATTTATCATGTCAAGTCCTGCAATACCTCGCAACTATTTAGTCATGCCCTATAGAAATAGTACCTAACTGGGCTTATTAAGTGCGTTGGGAACACCAGGTTGCAGGTTCGAATCCTGTCGCCCCGACTCTAAATAATCCAAGTAATAAAAAGTTTCCAAGCATGTCTTTTTTATTGGGTAAAAATTAACATCACTCTATTGATGTCAGATTGATATCAATTTCATTTCAAGATATGAGTTTTTTCTCTTTTTTAAGGTTAATTTAAGTTTTTTTTGGTATTTTTTTCGAATAAAAAATAAATTTAATAAATGAATAATAATCAAGAAAGTAAGTTAATAGAATATTTTATTGCTGCCTTTTTAGGAGGGACACTAACTGGACCTGGTGGACTGTTTTTATCTCCCTTAATATTCTTTTTACTTAGTAGATCAAAAGGGGGCTTTATTTATAAAAGCAAATGGGCATTCTGGACTGTTTTTGGAATAGTCCCCTTTATTCTTACTTCTTATCCATCTTTTGTACTTTTACGAAATGATAAATTTACAGAGGGAGTCAAAAGATCTTTAAATAATCAGGCACTAAAATGCAGAATCTCTGAACTTGACTCGACAGAAATGAGATCCAAGATTAGTCCTGGAAATGCTCTCTATAAAACCTATATTCCTAAAACCCAAAATGAATGTACTGTATATAAATCTCAACCAAGAAATTTTAAAAGTGGTTTAAGAAGCATATTTTTTTGGAATCGTAACTTAGATGCAACTTGGTTTCAAATAGAAATTGACCAAATTACAGGAGAGGCTCAAAAATTATGTGGTGATTCATCTAAGCCAGGATGCGATCAAGGCAATATTTGGTAGAAGTTAATGTCAAATTGATGTCGATTCCTGAACAATTTTCCATGTCTAATAAAGCAATTCTACGCAAGATAATAGTTATAGCTTGAAAAGCTAGTGCTGCACTAGGGCTGTCAAGTGCTTTGGGAGCACTAGGTCGCAGGTTCGAATCCTGTCGCCCAATAATTTATAGCCGTAAGTCTCAGCCAACAATAGATTACACCCAAAAAACCTTGCACCCATAATGCACCCATAATTTATGCTCAAAGAGTTAAGAAATAACTTTTTTTTAAAAAATTTTGTTAGTTTAAGACTAATTTAATTTTTATCATTGAAATTATCAAAATTACTTTCCCTTACCTCATTTGCTTTTATCCCATTAACTTCAGTCGAAGCTAATGAATATAAATTTAAGAATATCAAACTTAATGAAGTTGCAAGTGAACAAAATACATATAAACCAAAAGACAAATTAGATGAATACATAATTAATGGAGCAACTTATTCAACCAAATTTGTTCCTTTAATGAATGATGGTGCAGAAGGCAGTGAATATACGGGCATCATAGTTAATGATGTTAAAAGACTATTAGTCGATGCTGGATTCGATTTTGCAAATACGAAAGCAAATAGTGAGATACAAAAAATTCCATTTTTTGCTCAGACTTCTGTAAATATTTCTGGGGGGACAGAATCAGACACAAGCTTCTCAATAAATAGTTTGATGAAGCTTGGTGAACTGGCAAAAGATGAAGAGGGTGATATTAAAACACTCGCATTTTCTCAGGCAAGATTTGCTACAGCTACAAATGCAGATGGCTCAACAACTAACTTAGGTTTGGGAATTAGACATCGACCTAACGACTTTTCTATGCTAGGAGCCAATGCATTTTGGGATTATCGAATGACGAGTTATAGCAGTGCTCATAGTCGATTAGGACTTGGAGGAGAATATCTATGGAAAGACTTAGAATTTAGAAACAATTGGTATTTAGCAATTACTGATGAGAAAGAGGTAACGTTTAAAGGTTCAAGTTATAAAGAAAGAGTAGTAGATGGTTGGGATGTAGAAATTGGTTATCGCTTACCTAACTACCCAGAACTTGCCTTTTTTATAAGAGGATTTAACTGGGATTATAAAAATACTCAGGATAATTCTGGTTTGGAAGCTTCAATCAACTGGCAAGCTAATCAAAATTTAGGACTAGAAGCTTGGATTTCTAATGAAATCTCAGCGGCATCCCTAGCAAGTAATTCAAAACTGCCTGGTGTAGATGAAACCTTTTTTGGTTTGAGGATAAATATCACTGGAAATCCTATTGAATACAAGAGACAAGATTATAAAAAAAATATGATTACTCAAATGACTCAGCCAGTAAAACGGAAATATGACGTTCTCCTTGAGAGGTCAGGTGGTGCATTCACAAATAGAGCTAAAGGTTCTTAAACAAAACTTTTAATCATTAACTTAAACAAATTATCTAAATGAACTTACTTACTAAAACTTTAATAAAAATTTCTGCTGGAGCAGGATTATGTTTGGCAGGAGGCTTACTGACCTCTACTAATGAGGCAAAAGCTAATACTTGTGCAAGCTCAGGGAACTTAACAGATTCATGTTATATAACTCCTGCCACTTACAAAATAACAGTTTACGAAATGGGCTTATGTACAGCTGATCCTCTCGCTGGAACATATATAAATGATAGTGATGAAGTAGTCACAGATAATACTATCGATGAAAGTACTTGCACTAAATCATTTCAAAATGACAATGGCTTTGAAGTTGATTTATCTGGGGGCGCTTCTCAAGCTTTAACTGGTACGAACTTTAGACCTCCCGTTGGCACTTATCCAAGTGCATATATAAAAATAAAAAATCAGTTTGGACTAAAAGGTTCACATACCCTTGGAGGTACCACTTATTACTCTAAGAATGATGGAGTTGCAACAACTAATTCGGCACTTTATGGTAGTTGGAACGAAAATCTTATGGACTTTGGCAACGGTTCAACATGCAACGGAACCCAATCAAATAGAGAAATGGCTGGATCAGAAGTCTTTACTACTGGTGTAACAGGAACGATGAAAGCTGTTTTAGCAACAGTAAGTAGTGGAACTTATGTTGGAACTACTCAGGCTAATTGTGCAAATTCAACAAGAATGTTTGGAGTTTTCGCCCCAACAGTTCCTGTTGTAATAACTGACGATACTCAAGGACTAGAAGTTACATTTACAATTACAAATAGAGGGATGACAATAATTCCAAATAGTAATGTGCCGGCTGTCTTTTCTAGTGGCCCTTTCAGCCCCTCTTTTAAAACTTATTAATTTTCTTTAAAGAGAACATATCTGCACCCAAAAAGCGCCCAAAACTGCTCATATTAGTCCGAATTAGGCCACACTTATTTTCCTAGAAAGAACTTCTAGAACCATAAGTCTCATTTATAACCTTTTTTTAGCGGGTTCTTTGGGAGCACTATGTCGGAGATTCTAATCCTGTTGCCTCGAGTATAGAAAAGAATGAATTATGCAAAGTTAATACTAAAGACTCTAGAAAAACTCCTAATAATGCGTATGTTTTATATCCTTTGGGTTTTGAAATTTTAATATCCATAATTTAATTGTCTAAGAATAAATATTACTGAAGTTTTTTTCTGCAGTAATAAGAAGACTTATCTAGTTGGTTCGATTCAATATCTATTAATTTAAAATATCTATCATTAACCCAAAACATTTTATCTTCTGAGATAGTTCCAATAGGTATTAAATTATCAATATCTAAGATATTGTCTATTTCCTTTCTTTTAGATTCCCAGTCTTTGGAATTAATACCTGGCCAAATAGTTGTGTTCCTTAAGGAAAATTCTTTTATTTCTAATGTATGTATATTTTGAGTTAATTCCCAACTACCTCTTCCTTTGATCGAATAAATAGCTGATAACAATTCATCCTTTCCGGATAGAATTTTGATCCACATTGTGCCCGTTGAATTAACTTCTCCATTTTTGGCATAAGTTTCAGAGGTATAACTTTTTACATTAAGAATTTTATTCTCGAAAGATTCAGAATAATCTCCATGACACATCCAACCTCCAACTAACATTTCTTTTCCTTTATTATTATTTCTATTTAATTCTTTTCCAGCAATTCGCAATGGTCTATTTGATAGTATTTGTTGACCATCAAAATCATTAATATTCTTACTTGATGAACGAATATCAATACTATCAGTATTCTTATTAAATCCTTTTGAAAGATTATCAGAATTCTTAAATATATTTTTTGAAGCTCCTCCTACAATCTCATCACTATTTTTAGTAAGTGCTTTGAACCCAGCTTTAAAAACAGGTTTCATTACAGCTCCACAGCCACTTATAGTTATTCCTATTAATGAAATTAAACCTAGATTAAATAAACGCTTTAACATTTTTAGGTTGTTGGTTATTTTTAGAAAGTAAAATCATTATTCAAATATCCTTTTGGTGGAAAAATATTTTTATATTTACTGCACCTTTTACTGAGCTTTTCATACACTACTATATCTGCATCAGGGATCCTTACTGCATCCAAAACCCAAGAGACTAATGCAGATCTAACAAACCAAACTATTGGAACTGGCGAAGGTTCATATTTATGAATACTTTTTGAAGTTTCAATTTGATAAAAATAATCATAAAACAAAAAATCCCGCATGGAAATACAGAAAGCAAGGTCCTTACTTAAACCTTTTTCTATCAAATAATTTTTATGTTTCCCTATTGGAGGTATAGGTTTTTCAGATAATTTAGCAAGATCAAAAAGAGCTCTTCCCTCATCAAATTTTGTGGAGTTTTCTAAGAGATCTTTTTCATTATTTGCGAAAATATCATAACCAACAACTTCGTAAAAATTATCAACAGAACCTTCGATAAAACCAAATAAGAATATTGATTCACTATTTCTTACATAAGGGAAAATTGGTAAGAAAGGTAATGCAAATAAAAATAAAGTAATTAATTTTGACTTTGATTTTGTTTTGAATCTTTTTTGGAATTTATTGTAAAGGTTTTTTAGTAATTTCATTTAATTCATAGCCTCCACAATTGAAACTAAAGAGATGATGCTAATAATTAATCCGCTAAAGAACCACCATAAAAATATGACCCAACGTGTTATTTTTTTTGTCTCTATATTCTTTAACCATCTTTTATGTAAAGGATAGAAGAAATATGAGATTAACAAATGAATTGGAAAGAAACCGTATCCCAAAGGGATCATAGAGGTTATGAAATTTGTTATGGATGAATATTGTTCATAAGGTGAATTAGTTATTTTAAAAACTAATAAAAGAAAATTATCAAGTAAACCTACTAAACAAGACGTAAAAATTATTGTGATTATTGGTAGAAATACAGGAAAAATTATTATCAAAGGGTTAATTTTTGGAAGTATTAATTTGATAGCTTTCAAAACATTTTTTTATTTTTTTTTAAAGTAACACTAAATTAAATTATTAGGAAATACTTAATTGAATGTAAAACTCGCTAATAGCCCTTAATTTGCCTTATTTACAAGTGAAAGGTGTCACATTGATAGTTTCCTCATGTTAACTAAATTTCGTCCGTGCGAATAACCCACAAGCCAAACCTCTAGGAAGAACCTATGCCTATCTCTTAGAGGTCATCTTAAAAGTTATATATGCAAAGCCACCAAGTAATAACAAACTAACAACACCATAAGTAATTGCTATTCCATACATATGAGTCATTTGTTAAGAGGTATGAGTAAGCGTTTCATTTCGGATTTTGAACTAAATATATTTATCCTATTAATTCTTATTTTCATCAAAAGTACGATTGATTTTAAATTCCATTAATTTAGATTACTTTTTCAACTGATTTGCAATAGTACCTAATGATCCAAGTAAAGAACTTACTATAATTCCTGCACCAACTAGCAGCACAAACCTGAGAAGCGTAGTACTTATGAGAAACTGTATAAACATTAACAGCAGTAGGTAAAGCGAGGGCAGCTATTAGTAGGAGTAGTAAGCGTTTAATTTTATTTTTCAGTACTTATATCCAATTAATTCTGATAACTCCTTTAATGTTCGTACTCCAATAATTATTTTCCCATTAATTTCCCAAGAAGGAAATCCTTCTATTTTTTTATCAATACATAATTGTGTTTGACTATTTTTACCATCTCTAGCACACTCAACTACATTAAGTTCTTTATAAGCTTCCTTACCAAAAAGTTCACTTTGATCAAGGCAATTTGGGCACCAATATGCTGAATATTTGACTGCCCCATTATCTTTAAGATACTTTGCAAGTGCGATAGATTCTTTTGTACTTTCAGAAGTAACTGTCAGCTCTTTAGGACCTTTTAAATGTTCACCATTCACTGAAGTAGGTAAAGCGAGTACTGCGAGTAGTGGGAGTAGTAAGCGTTTCATTTATTTAATTAGAGAAAATTCTTTTTTCTCTGTCATTAATTCTTGCTCCAGAAAAGAAGTAAACAAAAGAATAATAAAAAGAAACTTCAATTTCAATGACTTTAAAGATATAAATTTTATTAGGATTATTATTCAATTTTTAAATTTCATTTGTAATGATAATAATTATTAATTTAAGTAAATCATGTCAATTTCTAAAAACAAGATTCATATACATTTCTTTATAAGGATGTTATCTTTAATAAATTATCAAGATAGCAGATGATTAATGCATATAAAAAGCTATGGACAAAAGCTTTTGATTTTCGTGGTAGATCAACTAGGCAGGATTATTGGTGGGCAGCACTTGCTAATCTTTTAGTTTCTTATGTGCTTTTAGCTTTAGTTGCCTTTGTTTCAGAAGCTTTTTCGGGTATATATTACCTCTATATTTTTGCATCCTTAATACCTGGCCTTTCTCTATGTATAAGGAGAGTTAATGATGCAGGCAAACGCTGGACATGGATATTTATAAATCTAATTCCATTAGTAGGAGCAATTTGGTTTTTATTTATTTTATGTCAGCCATCAATACCGACAGCTTAGATAAAAATTAATGGGTTTATTACTAATATTATTTAATTAAACAAAATTCTTTTACACACTTTCATGAGAAAGAGACTAGATATTCAGACATAGGAACTGAAATGCCCACGGGATATTGATCCCAAATAATAATCTTTTTCATGTTTAAAATATCACCCATAAAAAAGGAGCTAATTGCTCCTAATTTTTGATCGACTGTCTATCATTCTCCTCTTGTATCTTCTTAAGTCTTTTGTATTCCTGATTTAGAACACCTAAACGCCAAGCACCTATTAATCCTTTTACACCTTCAGTTAAAAGTTTTACATCTGCAGGAGAATGGAACTTCATTTCCAAAAACTCTTTCTGCCAAGAATTGTCGTCCCATTTAGTACTCATTAATGAGTTACACTCCCGTCCATGATTGTGATATTTGTATCAGTTGAGTTAGCCCAGCGTAACTTGCTTAGTTCCTGATATTCAGAACTGTTGTAGGCATCAGTTGCAGCTTGCTTTGATGGAAACTCAATAATTACTGATAATTTCCCACCTTTCCCTTCAACAGTTTGACCATCAAGATCCTTTGCAAATACAGAACCACCTACAGACTCGATCCAAGGTTGAAATGCTTCAACATATTCAGCAAACGCTGGATTTGTAACTGTGGTAGTAACGAGCCAAAATCCTTTAGACATTAAATAAAAAATAAATTCTTAGGACTTTAACATGAAAGCGATTTAATTAGTAAGCTTTTCATCTATTCCAAAGATACTTTTTCATTAATTTATAAGTTAAGAATAATATTACGACAACTGATAAGAATTTTCCAAAGATTTTCCCAGACATTCTAGGATCTACAATCTTCGAAGATGCCCTCTAGGCTCTTACCATTTAGGTTCAGTTACTTGCCAACCTGATGTAATTAATTGTTGGTACTCCTTCCTAGCTTCATCTATTTTTATCTCTTTTCTTGTTTTCATAAGCGGTGGAGCTTCTCCACTTGATCCAACAACTATTCCACTATCAACAAACATATACTCAAAAAACTTATCCTTATTATTCTTATTCTTTGTAAATCTTCTTACCTCAGTCCAGTTAGGACATATTAACCAAGCTTCTTCAGTAACCTTTCTAGAGTCTCTATCCATTGAAAAATAATACTGATATTTAATGAGTAATCGATTATAAATTACCAACAATACTATTACTTCAACTATACCAAGAATTGCATGGGATGGGTAATGATGATTCTGCCAAAGCTGCTTAAAAAATTCTATATTTATTTAAAGAATAGGATATGCTATCCAACCAAATAATGTGTAATTAATAATTACAGCCATAAATCCAATCATTGCAAGCCGACCATTAGTCCTTTCTGCAATAAACCAATAGCTATTTGGCCATTCAAAATTTTTTCCCATATTGGATATTTGATCTTCTGAAAGCGGAGTCTCTTTAGGAGTATTTTCCTGATCAAGATAATAATTACTATCTGGGTAAAAGCTTTCGCTTGACATATTTTCTGATTTAAAATCAACCATTTTATTAGGAATTTGATTTAAACATCTTAAAAAGTTTTTTTTAATTATGTTCTTTTTAGTTCCTAAAACCACACTATTAATCTAATAACAATAGGTGGAGAATATAGATGCAGATAAAAGGAGGTCTTATCAAACTCATTACTCCTTTCTCTATCCTTAATAAAAACTTTCACGAAATGGATTTTATTAGATATTCAATGAAGAAGAGAAGATTAGCGACTGAAAGATTGCACGATGATTACAGAAAAAGGTATAAAACTTACCAATTTGCTTAATTAACTTGGAGTTTTGTTGTGAGGTCGATTATAGACTTTATTATTTTCCTTTCTTTTTGACCTCTTATAAACCGCAAAAAATCCTAAAAATACTAAAGGAATCAGTAAGCCCTCTAGAAATAAAGGGAAATTAATCATAGACGGGAACTAATTGTAAGGCTCTTCTCTCAGCCTCCGTATAAAGAAAATACAAAAAATAACCTCTAGTAACTGTTATACAAGCGGTTAGAAATGCGACAGCAACACATATAGGGCAATGTGGAAATCCCATATTTAAAGTTTATTTTTTATTATATTGTTGAGAATCTAGAGATATCAATAAGCAGAAATACTAAATAGTATGATATGACTAGCATATAGTCACAAATATATACATTCAAACAGTGAGCTATAAAGGAAAAAAAAGCTACTTTTATCGAATTCAAAAGAATTTAAGACGATTAAATACAAGTTTTAAACCAGTATCTAAAAAACGTTCATAAAAGAAGAGCTAATTGCCCATAATTTGAGATCGACTGTCAATCATATTTAATAAAGCGGTGCAAAATCGCCAAGTAATAAGTACTAATTGTTTCTATTGAAATTTTTGTATTTTTTATTATTGGGCCCGTTTCTTTTCTCAGCCTCATTAACCCTTATCTCTCTTCCCATCCATTCAACATCTTGAAGATCATCAATAGCTTTTTTTTCGGAATTATGATCATTTAAATCTATAAAGGCAAAACCTCTTTTTCTTCCTGTTTCTCTATCAAGAGGTAAATAACATTTCTTTACTACTCCATAATTGCTAAAAAGATGTTCAAGATCTTCAACCTCAGTTTCCCAAGATAAATTTCCAATAAAAATAGTCATTTATTTAATTTTTTTTTTGAAAGTATAAATAGTTGCTTTGGACTGTGAAGTTATCTCAAATCAAATGCTTCTATTATTCTTAATCTAACTCTTTATTCGTTATGTGAAAGGAGTAGAAAAAATTTAGATATATATTACATACCCATTGCTCTTCTTAGCTTTGCAGCTTCATCTAAACCTTCCATAACTGTAAAGGTGGAATTTTCAGTTGCTTCTTTTCTTAACTTTGAAAGCTCTTTATATTCTTCAGATTCATAAGCTTCAACGGCTGCCCTCATTGATGGAAATTCACAAATAACTGCTAAATTGGCATCCTCAGTCCTTTCCTTCCCTTGTGGCTCTTTATCTTTTGCAAAGACCTGACCTCCAACCTCTTTCAGCCATGGACCAACTTTATTTACATATTCATCAAATAAGTCCTGATTAATTATTTTTGCCGTTGATATCCAATAACCTTTGGCCCCTTTTTTATCCATTTAGTTACCTTAGTATTTCAATTAGATTACATCATCTCGTATTGATCAAATTTAGTTTTTAACTTTGCTGCTTTATGGATTAAGCCAACTGCCTCTTTTCTTCCAGTAGCTTGTTCCGCCTTGCGCATTAAGTCAGCATATTTTTTGTTTAGTTTTTTCATTAGTTTATTTGTTTAGTTTGATATACACAGGCTTAATAAGTGATTATCATTCTTTACATTTGCTCTATTGGATAGATCAACAAAACTTGTTTATAAGAAAGTATTTGACTCTTGCAGGTGGGATTCTTTTTCAAAAAATCTTTAGCTGGTCAATATTGCTTAATCTTATCTCTACCTGAGATTAGTTAATAATAACACAGGAACAAAAATAGAACTTTAAAAAGTGCTTAACTCTCTAAATATCTACAAATAAATTCAAAGTTCTCGTAGTCCATAGTTATTGTCTTAAAAATATCTGTTTCTATTCTTCTATTACCTAAATTCTGTAATTCAACTTTAATAGTGGGATGTTTTATTGAGTAAGAGGGATTAAAACCAATGCGTTTTGCACGTTTATGCATATCTTTTTTTAGTCGAGGATCACAGCCACAAAACAGAATGGTTGGTCTAGAAATATTACCAATTGAAGCATGAGCAATTCTTTGTTCTAAATCTGCTGCAATATTTTCAAGAACTTTCATTTAATCTTCTGCATCTTCAAATTCTCTTAGCAAACGAAAAGTTTTTGAAATAAAAGGTAGATAGTTCCATAATAACAAACCCACCACTGTTCTCAAAGCGAGAAGAAAACCCAAATAGCTAAGAATCGACCTTACAAATTGACTATTTCCTCACGCCAGACAAAAAAAGAGCACATGAAAGACCCTTTTCGAAAACCTCTCAGAGGGACCCATGCCTAGTAATCGTTTTATTTATTTGATTTACATAAATTTCTATAAATTTGCGATGCCCCTTGGATAAGGCCTCCAATTCCTAAGGCTTCCCCTATTTGTCCTTTTTTTGCTAATTCTTTCTGTTTTTCAGAAGTATCTTTAATAAATTGAACTACTTCAATACAATAATTATTTAAAAACTTGTCAGTATCTTCCTTCGTTTTTAATTTTGAATAAATTGGAAGATTAATTTGCCCAAAAATTATAAGATTCAATATTAATAATTTTTTCATAAATTATAGAGGGGATATATATCCCATTAATTTAAATCAGCTGTCAACCAAATTGCTTTGAAATTGGCAAATTAACTTGTATTTTTATTATTTGATGAATATATTGCAAAAAATTCTAAATCAATGAAATTTTTAATTCTAATTCCTTTTATATTCACCAATTTTGTCCCAGCATTTGCTGATGGACATAAGAGTTATAAGAAAGAAGAATTTGAAAAAATTAAACTTATGAAAATTGAATATCTCAATAAAAGAATTAATTGCGTAAAAGATTCGAATAACTTTAAAGAAATGAAGAGTTGCTGGAGGAAAAAGAAAAAATGACTATTTGATGTCAAAACGATGTCATTTGTCCTTAAAAAAATATTTAATAAAACAATATTCTTTCATATAAATTGCTAATACTTAATGAAGGGATGCTCCATATTTTATATCGAGAACTTTAGGAGCACTAGGTCGCAGGTTGGAATCCTATCGCCCGGGCTATTAAAAACCAATTCATACTAGCGATTTACCCATACTCTATTTTTTATTATCTGCTTGTCTAAGAAACTAAAATAGATCTTTAAAGGGATCCAGGATCTTCGAAGATCCCCTACAGGTGTTAGTAGTAGCTACAGAAGAACTTGTTTTCTTCCACCCTTGTACCATCAATTTTTTATACTCTTTTTCTTTCTTCTTCTATAGTCTCAACTCTGCTTCCTTTCATAACTGGTTGACTACTCCTTTTATATACACATCCAAAACTAATCATCATTGCATCAATACTGGGACTAGGTTTTGATACATCCTCAAATGGTTCAAAAACTTTTATCCTACTTCTGGCCTTATTAATAAGAGTAAATTTCTCCATTAAATAAGCAATAAGCAAACGATTGCTCCAATACTAAAAATTAAGCTCCACCCCTTTGAATTAATAGTCATTAAAAATACTCTTTCATATTAGAGTAAATATTTTCAATTAAATATCAATAACTCCAGAAGGTTCTCAGTCCATTCTTTCTATTGCTTCAGCTACTTTAGGCTAACGCTTCCGAACAAATATGGCATAAATCCTATGTCCCTGTGCTCCATATAGCCCAAGAATTATTAGAAAGATCGAAAGGAAAACCAAAGAACAGAGAAGAATTATTTTTGTTATCTCTTAAAAAGTGGGAACAGGGAAGTAGATCTAAACAAATTGCAAGAAAATCACAACTAAAACTATAGTTACTTAAAAATAATTAAGTATGGGAAGCTTCTTATTCTATTTTTATCGAGTCTCCATAGTAACTTTCCGATATCTTCAGCAATAACCAGTAGAAGAAATTAACAAGTTTTTTTGAATAAGAATCTCTAAAGCTATTTCTATTCAAATCAGAATCTCTAACTAAAACAACGTAGAAAAAACTTATTTAAACTTCCCAATCTATTGTCGTAATCGTTATCAATATCTTTGTCCCAAACCATAGCAAGTTATTTTACTAGAGTTATAATTTCATATCTTTAGCTACAGATTCGTCTTGGAACTTGGTGTAAATGAATTTAATTACGTCATAAGCTTTCCCTAGCAATATTGTTTTTTGATTTGGATTAGCCATTTAATTTTTATTTACTACCTCTCCGCCATATTCTCTTGCTATTACATCTAAACATCTAAGAATATCTTTGTTTTTTAATAGGTCTGTTTGCTCTAAATAATTTAAAAGAGTTCTTATTTGTTCAATAGTATTTTCTTCTAATTCTTTCATTGGTAATTAATTGCAATCTGCAAATAAGAATAGCAAGCATAAGATTTTTCTTTAGTTAATTGTAATTTTCTAAAATTTATTTTCATATAAAAAGTGGTGCAAGTAGTAAGGGTTCATTTTTTACTATTTACCCATTTGGTTGCTTATTGATTTTTCATCCATTCCAATTGGTGGTTTAGAAGCAGCCTTGATTTCCTTCTCTGAAAGACAATTTTGGCAGGAATTATTTCTTTCTATTTCTGGTTCTTCAGATGGATATCTATTTTCGAAGCTGGTACCAACTGCAGGATTATTTGTAGAAAATTTAATAAGCCAACAGCAAAATCCCAGCGAGGTTCACAACAAACCCAACCCTTGCCTCTATAGTAACCATTCTAGAGTCTCTATCCAAATCAAAATTCACTCTGTACACATAGTATTAATTTAATATTTTTGATCTAGTAAATATTAGTTTTAATTTAATACTCCCATAACATTTACTCAATAACCCATAAAAAAATTCAGCCAGTATAACTACTAGCTGAATTCCCTGACGATGTACGCTTTAAAAACTATACAAATGTGTTTGTTGTTATGAGGCTTAGAACAAGCGCAACAAAGAATATGTAAGGAACCACTTTAAGGGTTACGTATCCTTGTCTTTTAAATATAAAATCCATTTATACAAAACCTGGGATAAGTTGTCCTGTTGTTAGATATGCGCCAATGAGAGCAATAAAGCCAATCATCGCAAATCTACCGTTGAGCTTCTCAGCTACAATTTTTTCCTTCTCAACTGTTTTTGTTTTGTTCATTTGTTTGGTTGGTTGTTTAGCTAAGATGATTCCTAATGCAATCTCCAAACAAATCTAATAACGAGAAATTATAAGCGTGAGTACAATTACTTACTCTCATATCCTCTATAAGCTGAACTTATTAAAGCTATCTTTCCGCCTTAACGTATTCGAAATTAAATAAATACTTTTCACCATCATCATCACTATCATCGTCATCATCACTGAAGGAGGTAATCAATACATAAACTCCTCCCAGACCAAGAATCATTGATAAGTAGAGAATAGGATCTGTCATTACTTAATTTTGGTAAATCAAAAATAAATCCGAGGAAGCTTATCTATATCTCCATGATCTTTTAATTATTTGGTTCAACTTATAAAAATTAATTTACTGCTGATACATATATTTCAGAAGAATTACTTATTAAATAAAGATAAAATTCAGATGATACGTTCAAATAATAAGCATAATTTATCAATGTTATAAGATTTACTCCGCACATTTATTGCTTTATTGGGCTATTATTCATAGGACGGAAATTTTA
>QCKZ01000023.1 GCA_003214975.1 Prochlorococcus sp. AG-412-C21 | reverse complement strand
TTTTATCCGGGAATTTAATATTGCAGAAATCAAATCCTGGCGAATCTAGTAACTCTATACTTTTGAGCTTTTGATCTTTAAGGGTCAACTCTTCCGCTTTTATCTCTTTCGTAGAACCGTTAATAATATCTGTTTTGAATATCTCTTTTTTTAATAAAGAATTTAAAACAGAGGATTTACCTACTCCTGATTTACCATATGCGCCAATTCTTATTTTTTTGTCTTTGAGCCTAAAAAGTTGTTGATTAAAGGAAATTATTTCTCTATTAAAAATACTTTTTTCATATTTAGTAAGATCTATAGTTTCCCACCAATATTTTAAAAGTAAGTAATATTTATGAATTTTCATTTTTTTCATAATTTATTTTTTCCACCAACCAGCTAATACAGATAAGACAGCTTCTGCACCAATAATTCCCACGAATCCCCCAAATTCATCTACTACTACTTTCACTCCTTTATGATTCTTGTCAAATCTTGTTAATAATTGATCTGCTTTAATCATTTCGGGAATGTAGTCAACAGGTTCGCATATTTCTGATAATAATTTTTTATTTTCCCCATTAATTAATTTTGCTAACATATTTTCACGCTTAACCACACCTTGTATTTTGTCAACTTTATCTCCCAAGATAACCCACCATGGGGAGTTGTCTGACATTATCATTTTTGAAATTTCATCAAGATTTGAAGACCCATCAAGACAAGGTGCTGATACTCTGGGAATCATTAAATCTTTAGCTTTTAAATCATTTAACTGAAAAACCTTAAATATCATTGCTGCCTCATCAGCTTCTATCAAACCTTTCTGACTTCCAATTTTTGCCATTTGTCTAATTTCTTCTTCATCAGTTGAAATTTCATTTTCAGCAGTAATAACAGGAAATATTCGCTCTATTAATATTAAGAATGGCCTCATTAAATTATTTAATATTCTAAGGATTGGAACGGATAGTAACGCTATTTGGACTGAAAATCTTGTACCAAGAGCTTTTGGTAGTACTTCACCAACTAAAACAACTAATATATAAAAAACAATTGAAAACAGGGTTAAGCCATAGCTACTATTAATTATCAATGCTCCATATACACCTAAAATAAGACTTCCAATTATGTTAAATCCATTATTAGTAATTGTAATTACAGTTAATGTCCTTCCTAAGTGTTTCCTAAGTTTAAGAAGTTGATTCGCAGAACTTTTAGGCTTTTGTCTTGAAGCAATTTCTATTATTCTAATTGAATTTACAGCTAAAAAAGCAGCTTCTACTCCCGAACAACATGCTGACCCAATTAAGATAATAAGAATAAGTAAAATTAAACCGTAAACACTTGGTTCCATTAAAATAGATAAGATACTAAATCTTTTTTAATTCATTCTTCCATTTTTTTTATAAACACGCCAATACACTATTTATGTTTAAATCTAACAATAAAGTTTTTGAAGAAAGAAGAGAAATTTTCTTAGATAAATTAGATGGAAAAGCTGCTATTATCCCAGGGGCTAATCTTGTTAAACATCATGCAGATTGCGAATATCCTTTTAGACAAGATAGTAATTTTTGGTATCTAACTGGTTTTGATGAGCCTGATGCAATAGCTCTTTTCTTATCTAATAAGCCAAAGGGAGAGAGATTTATTTTGTTTGTTGCTCCTAAAGATGTTATTAGCGAAGTTTGGCATGGCTTTAGATGGGGTTTAGAAGGGGCTGAAAAAGAGTTTAAGGCTGATAAGGCTCACTCAATAAATGAACTAAGAGATTTACTTCCAGGTTATATAGATGGTTCTGATGAAATAGTTTTTTCAATTGGTAAGCATCCATTAATTGAAAAAATAGTACTGGAGATATTTTCACAACAACTTCAAAATCGCTCAAAATTGGGTATTGGTGCAAACACTATAAAATCTCCAGAAATTTATTTAAATGAGATGAGATTAATTAAAAGTGAATTTGAAATTAATAGAATGAGAGAGGCTGCACAAATTTCAGCAGAAGCTCATGAACTAGTTAGAGAATCTATCTCATCTAAGAAAAATGAAAGACAAATTCAGGGTCTTCTCGAGGGATTCTTTTTGGAAAAAGGGGCGAGAGGACCTGCTTATAATTCTATTGTTGCTTCAGGAGATAATGCATGTATCTTGCATTACACTTCAAATAACTCACCCTTGAACAGGGGAGATTTGTTGTTGGTAGATGCTGGCTGCTCATTAAATGATTATTACAATGGAGACATAACTCGAACTATTCCAATCGGCGGGAAATTTTCTAAAGAGCAAAAAGTTATCTATGAAATTGTATTGAGTGCTCAGAAAACTGCAATTAAAAGTGCCGTAACTGGATCTAATTCTAGTACTGTTCATAATGTCGCTTTAACAATTCTTATAGAGGGATTAAAAGAAATTGGATTATTGTCGGGGAGTACTGATGAGATAATTGACAATCAATCATATAAACATCTTTACATGCATAGAACTGGACATTGGCTCGGATTAGATGTTCATGATGTTGGTGCATACAGAATGGGAGACTATGAAGTTCCATTACAGAATGGAATGATTCTTACGGTAGAACCAGGTATTTATATAAGTGATAGGATACCAGTCCCTGAGGGGCAACCCAACATTGATGAGAAATGGAAAGGCATTGGAATAAGAATTGAAGATGATGTTTTGGTCAAAAATACAAACCCAGAAGTTTTAAGTATTGCTGCACTTAAAGAAATTTCGGATTTAGAATTTTAAAATTTGACTTATCTAGTTAATAGATTTATTTTTTATAGAGGTTAAAGTTCAAAAATGAATAATTCAGATTCATATGATTCGAAACTCTCTCAAGCTAGAGGCTTGGCTAGTCAGCTAGGAATGTTCGCAGAAGAAAACGATATTCCTAAAGATCTTTGGGACTCATTGGAAGCTACAATTTACGATTTTTATCAAGTTTCTCAAGATAGATAAAAAATCTGCTTAGAGAGTATCAATAACTAAAATCAAGAAATATTGATTAAACTAATCAATATGTGACCATAAACTGATAAATTATCTATTGAACATAAATAAGTGAATGACCTCATCAGATAAGTTAAATCAAAATTCAACAGAAAAAAAAGAAAAAAACAGTGATGCCCCAAAATCTAAAAATTCTTCTCCTAATTCAGGAATGATGGGTGCTACAGCTGTATTGGCAGCCGCCACAATTGATGAAGATGGAGTTCCTACTGGTTATACCCCTAAACCTGACGAGGGAAGGTTCATCATTAAAGTGTTATGGTTACCTGATAATGTTGCTTTAGCTGTTGATCAAATAGTAGGGGGAGGCCCAAGTCCACTCACTGCTTATTATTTTTGGCCAAGAGATGATGCTTGGGAAAAGTTAAAAAGTGAATTAGAGAATAAAGGTTGGATTACAGATAATGAAAGAGTTGAAATATTAAATAAAGCTACAGAAGTAATAAATTATTGGCAAGAAGAGGGCAAAACAAAAAAATTAGAAGAAGCCAAGTTAAGGTTTCCTGAAGTAACTTTTTGTGGAACTGCTTAAAAATTATTCCTTTGCAGCTTGAATTCTAGCCTCGGCCTTCGAAATCTCATTAAGGGCTTTTATTTTTTCTGGACTTTTTTCATTTTCAGAGAATTTACTAACTGCTAATTTTGCTTCTTTAAGATCTTGTTCAGCATTGTCAACATTAATTTCAGACCCAATTTCTGCATTGTTTACTAAAACTATTACTTCATCTGATTCAATTTCAGCGAAGCCCCCCATTAAAGCTATTGATTTCCATTGAGAATTCATTCTTAGCCTTAAAACGCCAATATCTATAGCGGTAACCAAAGAAATATGTCCTGGAAGTACACCAAGTTGACCTGTAGTACTAGGAAGGATTACTTCTTCAGCTTCGCCTTGATAAACATTTTTATTAGGAGCTAAAACTTTGAGAGAAATTGCCATTAATTTAAATTCATTGAAGGTTAAATCTATAAATAGATATTTATTTTTCTGACTTTATTTTTTCAGCCTTTGCTTTGACTTCATCAATGTTCCCAACTAAGTAAAATGCCTGTTCGGGTAAATCATCTAATTCACCTGATAAAATCATGTTGAAACCAGCTATGGTATCTTCTAATTTCACGTATTTACCAGACATTCCTGTAAATATTTCTGCTACGAAGAAAGGTTGGGAAAGGAATTTTTCAATTTTTCTGGCCCTGTCAACTGTTAATCTATCTTCTTCAGAAAGCTCATCTAAACCAAGAATTGCAATAATATCTTGTAGTTCTTTGTATCTTTGCAAAGTTGATTGAACAGCTCTAGCGGTTTTGTAATGCTCATCGCCAACAACGGATGGTTGAAGCATAGTACTTGTTGAGTCTAATGGGTCAACTGCCGGATAAATTCCTTTAGCTGCAAGTGCTCTAGCAAGCACAGTAGTAGCATCCAAATGGGCAAAGGTTGTTGCTGGAGCAGGGTCAGTTAGGTCATCAGCAGGTACGTAAACAGCCTGAATGGATGTTATTGACCCTTCTAATGTAGAGGTAATTCTCTCTTGCAATTCACCAACATCTGTTCCAAGAGTTGGTTGGTATCCAACCGCAGAAGGCATTCTTCCAAGTAAAGCTGATACCTCAGATCCAGCTTGAACAAATCTAAAAATATTATCAACAAAAAGTAGTACGTCCTGCTTATTTACATCTCTAAAATGTTCAGCCATTGTTAGCGCCGATAAGCCTACTCTCATTCTTGCACCAGGGGGTTCATTCATTTGTCCAAAGCATAAGGCAACTTTTGATTGAGATAAATCATCAGCATTGATAACGCCTGACTCTTTAAATTCTTCATATAAATCGTTCCCTTCTCTGGTTCTTTCTCCTACGCCTCCAAAAACAGAAACTCCACCATGTTCCTTTGCAATGTTATTAATTAACTCCTGAATAAGAACAGTCTTCCCAACACCAGCGCCTCCAAATAAGCCAACTTTTCCTCCTTGTCTGTAGGGAGCTAAAAGGTCGATAACTTTTATTCCTGTTTCAAAAACTTTTGGCTTAGTTTCTAGGTCAGTTAATTTTGGAGCAGCTCTATGAATTGGAGCGGTATCTTTAGTTTTTACTGGACCTTGTTCGTCTACTGGTTCTCCTAAAACATTAAATATTCTTCCTAAAGTTGCTTCTCCTACAGGTACAGATATTGGTGCGCCTGTGTCAATCGCCTCCATACCTCTTACAAGGCCGTCTGTGCCACTCATTGCCACTGCTCTGACTCTATGGTCACCTAGGAGTTGTTGCACCTCTGCAGTAAGAGCTATGTCTTGTCCCGCAGGATTTTTTGCTTCAATTCTTAAAGCGTTTAATATTTTAGGCAATTTCCCCGCTGGGAATTCTACATCTAGAACTGGGCCAATAACCTGACGGACTACGCCTTTTGTTTGTGAAGAAGTTGATGGAGTTGCTACCATTTTTTATTGGTTGGTGATGAAAAGCTGATTTTAAACAGCTCATAATCCGAAAATACTACCACCTCACGGGTAGATTCGTTAAATGGGTTCGGCCACCCGCACAGTTAAAGTATGGTTGAAATGCCTCTTCGCAGATTATGTTGTTGAAGATACGGATAGAGAATTTCTCTTTCCTTTTTTATGACGCAAAGCGTCTCAATCATGATCCTCCATTAATCTATGGCAGCTGTTTCACTTACAGTCTCTACAGTAAAACCACTGGGAGATAGAATATTTATTAAAGTTTCCGCATCTGAGGAAAAAACTGCTGGGGGCATTCTTTTGCCTGATGCAGCTAAAGAAAAACCACAGGTGGGAGAAGTTGCTCAGGTAGGTCCTGGGAAACTCAATGAAGATGGTTCTCGACAAACTCCAGAAGTGAGTATTGGCGATAAAGTCCTATACAGCAAATATGCTGGAACAGACATCAAATTGGGAGGAGATGAATATGTCTTGCTCTCAGAAAAGGATATTTTAGCTGTAGTAAGCTAAAGTATTTGTTTCAAAAATTATTAAAACTTATTACTAAATTGCTGCCTAAAACATGGCTAAAAGAATTATTTACAATGAGCAAGCTCGAAGAGCTCTCGAGAGAGGAATCGATATCCTTGCTGAGTCTGTGGCTGTAACGCTTGGACCAAAAGGAAGAAATGTTGTACTAGAGAAAAAATTTGGTGCTCCACAAATTATTAATGATGGCGTCACAATCGCTAAAGAGATTGAATTAGAAGACCACATTGAAAACACAGGGGTTGCATTAATTAGGCAAGCCGCGTCAAAAACTAATGATGCAGCTGGAGATGGTACCACAACTGCTACTGTTTTAGCGCATGCAATGGTTAAAGCAGGTTTGAGAAACGTTGCTGCAGGAGCTAATGCAATCACCTTGAAAAAAGGTATTGATAAAGCTACTGAATTTCTAGTTGGTAAAATCCAGGAGAATTCCAAACCTATAAGCGATAGTAATGCTATCGCACAATGCGGAACTATTGCTGCTGGAAATGACGAAGAAGTAGGTCAAATGATTGCTAATGCAATGGATAAAGTTGGTAAAGAAGGTGTCATTTCCTTAGAAGAAGGAAAATCAATGACCACTGAATTAGAAGTTACTGAGGGTATGCGTTTTGATAAAGGCTACATTTCACCATATTTCGCAACAGACACAGAGAGAATGGAGGCTGTTTTAGATGAACCATATATTCTTCTGACTGATAAAAAAATTGCCTTGGTACAAGATTTAGTTCCTGTTTTGGAACAAATAGCTAAAACTGGTAAACCACTAGTCATTATTGCAGAAGATATAGAAAAAGAGGCTTTAGCCACTCTTGTTGTTAATAGACTAAGAGGCGTCTTAAATGTTGCTGCAGTAAAAGCACCTGGATTTGGTGATAGAAGAAAAGCGATGCTTGAAGATATGGCTGTTCTAACTAATGGCCAACTTATTACTGAGGATGCAGGTTTGAAATTAGAGAATGCTACCTTAGATATGCTTGGAACTGGTAGAAGAATAACTATCAACAAAGAGACTACAACTATAGTAGCTGAAGGCAATGAGCAAGCTGTTAAAGGTAGATGTGACCAAATTAAGAAGCAAATGGATGAAACAGATTCTTCATATGACAAAGAAAAGTTGCAAGAACGTCTAGCAAAATTAGCTGGAGGAGTAGCAGTGATTAAGGTTGGAGCTGCAACTGAAACCGAGATGAAGGATAAAAAACTTCGTCTTGAGGATGCTATCAATGCTACAAAAGCGGCTGTTGAAGAAGGGATTGTACCTGGAGGAGGAACAACTCTTGCTCATTTATCTCCAATTTTGAAAGATTGGGCTGATAAAAATTTAGTAGGAGAGGAATTAATTGGAGCTAATATTGTTGAAGCTTCACTGACTGCTCCTCTTATGAGGATTGCAGAAAATGCAGGTTCTAATGGTGCTGTAATTGCTGAAAATGTAAAATCTAAGCCATTTAATGATGGATTTAACGCTGCTACTGGAGAATATGTTGATATGTCCTCCGCTGGTATAGTTGATCCTGCAAAAGTTACACGTTCAGGATTACAAAATGCAGCTTCAATAGCAGGAATGGTTCTGACCACTGAATGCATAGTTGCAGACTTACCTGAGAAAAAAGATTCATCTGCTCCAGCAGGATCTCCAGGTATGGGCGGTGATTTTGATTATTAACTAAAAAATATTTAATAAATTAACTTTTAAAAAAAGGGATCATTTTAAATGATCCCTTTTTTTTAACAAACCTTATGAAATCCAGCCAGCGCTAAGAATAATTGCGAGAGATAAAAATATAACTAAAAAAGTCCAGGTTATTTTGTTGAGAGATGCTTCTGCACTACTTGCACTATTGAACATTGAGCTTCCACTGGCAGCTATTCCTCCCATTCCATCACCCTTGGGACTATGAAGTAAAACTAAAAGTATCAGAATAACTCCAGAAAATACCCAAATCCAATTAAAAATTTGAATCATTGATTAAAAGCTTTTATTAACTTTAGACGTGTTGTACGACTTTATTATAACCTTTTAACTCGATTCCTTTGATTAGAGATTTTCCTGTCATTTCTTTTGGAACTGGCAAATTTAATAACTCTAATAAAGTTGGTGCAATATCTGCTAGGCCAGCATTATCCCTTAAATCAATCTCATTACCCATATTTGGGATTTTTCTTTTTTCACCCTCAACAAAAATTAATGGAACTTTATTTATAGTGTGTGCCGTCCATGCTTCTCCTGCAGGCCCTTTCATTAACTCTGCATTACCATGATCGGCTGTTATAAGAATGCTTCCACCCATTTCGCCAGTAGCATTAACTATTTGACCTATACATTTATCTACTGTTTCTATAGCTTTAATTGTTGCATTCATATTGCCTGTATGACCCACCATATCAGGATTAGCAAAGTTGATTACAACAAAAGCATAGTTTCCACTTTTAATCGCTTTAGAACAACTATTTGTTAATTCTTCCGCAGACATTTCGGGTTCCATATCATAAGTTGCGACTCTTGGAGATGGAATTAAATGTCTCTCTTCTCCGGGTAAAGGAATTTCTACTCCTCCATTAAAAAAATATGTTACATGAGGGTATTTTTCTGTTTCTGCTGTTCTGTATTGCTTGAGTCCGTTTTCGGAAACTATTTGGCCGATAAAATTATTGAGAGATTCAGGAGGAAATGCAACTTTAACAGGGAAGTTTATGTCATATTGTGTAAAAGTAACTAAATCTAGATTTGGTAAAATTTTTCTTTCAAAATCTGAGAATTTCTTGAATGAAAGGGATTTAATTATTTGTCTTGATCTGTCTGGACGGAAGTTAAAGCAGATTAAACTATCCCCATCTTTAAGATAGTTATGAGATATTCTTATGGGCTCTATAAATTCATCAGTTATGTTCTTGTCATAACTTTTTTTTATGTAATCTTGAGGAGAAATATTTGTTACTTTAATATCTGGATCAGTCAAATTAGCATATGCTTTTTCTGTTCTGTCCCATAAAAGATTTCTATCCATTATCCAGTATCTTCCGCATATTGAGGCTATCTCACCTGTATTGAATTTTTTTATGCATGATTCTATTTTATTAAGATATTTAGAGGCGCTTTTTGCGGGAGTATCTCTTCCATCAGTAATAATGTGTATTGCTACTTTTTTGATGTCATTATCAGATGCCCATTTTATTAAACCTAATAAATGATCAATGTGACTATGTACTCCTCCATCAGAACATAATCCAGTGATATGCAAAGTAGAATTGTTCTTCTTTAATGACTCTGCCATCTCCTTTAACTCATTAACCATACCTAACTGATTATTTTTGACAACATTTGAAATTCTTACAAGTTCTTGTTGGATTATTCTTCCCGAACCAATGGTAAGGTGCCCTACCTCTGAATTACCCATTTGACCATCTGGAAGGCCTACATCAGATCCACTAGCACTTATTAGTGTGTGAGGATATGCATGCCACAAAGAATCCATTATTGGTGTACTCGCACTTTTTATAGCATTATCGACTTTATCTTCTCGATATCCCCATCCATCTAGTATCGCAAGCACTACAGGGCTCTGCGGAACATTTAATCGATTTATATTTTTGCTGCTAATCTTTGACATATTTAGATCAAATTAATTGTTTAAGTGATCCAATATTAAATTTAGCTTTAAACGCTACTCTTTAACAATTTATATTTAACATAGTTAGCTTTTGCTAATTTAAGAAAATATTGAGCGAATTTTATTTATTGATAAATCATGTCTAATAAAACAAAAAGGATCATAATACTTAATGAAGTAGAGCTTAGAAAAACCCTTTCTCGTTTAACTTCCGAAATTATTGAAAAAGTAAAAAACCTGGACAACCTTCTTTTGGTTGGTATTCCTACTAGAGGAATTGATCTGGCGGAAGTTTTAGAAAAAGAATTATTCTTTAAGACAGGCTTAAAAATAAGAAAAGGGATAATTGATCCAACTTTTTATAGAGATGATCAAAATAGAGTTGGAACTCGCCTAATAAAAGCAACTGATATCCCAACTCCTATCGAGAAACAAGAAATTCTTTTAATAGATGATGTGATTTACACAGGGAGAACGATTAGAGCTGCAATGGATGCTTTATATTCATGGGGTAGACCTCAAAGAGTAATGTTGTTAGTAATGGTAGATCGAGGTCATAGAGAATTACCTATTCACCCAGATTTTTGCGGTAAGAAGGTTCCAACTAGTAAAAATGAAAGTATTAGTTTACGTCTAAATAATGTTGATAATGAAGAAGGAGTTTTTCTTGAGTAGTTATAGTTCAGAAGAGGTTGCCTAAATTATATTCTCCTAGAAATTCATCTTTAATGTCAAAACATCTAACTAATAAATCAGCTTTTTTAGTGATTTTGAAGAAAAGTATTAAGTTGTCTTCTCCTATATTAGATTTATTTTTTAGATAGATTTTGAGTTGTTTTTTGTCCCATTTAATCATTTTTTCTTCACTTTGCAGCTCTGATAACTTTGGTAATCCATTTTCAAAAATCACATCATATTCTCTTTCTTTTTTTGTTTCTCCAATAATAATTTCAAAAATTTCCTGACTATTTTTACTGGCTTGAAGGATAAGTTTAAGTGGGTTTTCAGTTGGCCATGTTTGACCTTTGTAAAAAATAGGATGCCAGAAGAGTTTTTGTTCTCTTCTATTAAATAATCTTATAGATATTCCTTTGTTTAATATGTCTTTAATTTTTACCCCTGGAGTCATTCCTAAAGCTCCTAACGCTATTGATTCAATAGGAGGAGGCGACTTTATTTGAATTTTTGGAATCTTTTGTCTAATCCATTCTTTTATCAATGGTATTTGAGAACCCCCTCCAACCAAAATAATGGCACTTAAGTCATCTACTGTGCAAAATTTGCCTCTCGCTTCATTTAATAAATCTTTAAGTAAGGAGCTAAGGTGATTAAGAAGATTATTCTCAATAATAATTTTCTCAAATATTTCTTTACTTAGGTAAAATTCTTTTTCTTGATATTCCTCAATTAAAAATCTTGTTGGATATTTCTTTTCATATTTTATTTCAGATGAGCTGAGTTTACATTTTATTTCTTCTGCCTTTAAAAGATTAATTGCATATTTATTATTTTTAATAAAGTAATCAATAATCCATTGATCAATATCTTTACCACCAATTTTTGAACCTGCTTTACTGATTATTTCGGCGCATCTTATTTTTTGTTTTGAAATTGAGCTGACATCATTTCCTTGGAATTTTAAAAGTTCTGCTATTGGGCTAGATTTCCCTTCTCCTCCTTCTAATTTGACTATATTCATATCGATTGTGCTTCCTCCAATATCTAATGTCATAATTTTGGAGCCAAATGGTATATTAATCCCTAAACTTGCAGCAGTAGGCTCATCGACTAGTGCTATTTCATCTACAGATAAATCCACGCAAAGGTTAACTAACCAATCTCTATAACCCTTGTATGTATTAATTGGAGCAGTTAAAACAAGTCTCTTGATTTCATATTCTTGAGGAATGCTTGCCCACAAAAATTTAAAAAATTTTTCGCCACATTCATTAGGGGTTAAGATATTTTTTGAGTTAATTTTTTCATTAGGATTTCCTATTAATCTTTTAAAATTTGAATGGAAAAATAAATCCGAATTATAGTTATCCCTCATCTCCATAGCACTAATACCAATCTTCAAAATTTTTGAATGTTCCTCAAACCAAACTGCTGTAGGGACAACTCCTGGAGATGATGTGATATTTGGTATTTTAACTAAAACAGAATTTATATCTTTTTGATCTTGAAAAGCTATTACAGTATTAGTATTCCCTAAATCAATAGCAAGCGTTCCAGATAAATTTCTTTCCATATTAAATTTTTTATGAATCAATTAAGTTCTTTTTGTGATTTATGTTTTGAATTGTTCCAATAAATTGTAAAATATATTTATAGTAAAAAAATCCTTTAATGAACATAACAAACAATACTGGAATAGATTCTAATGATCTTGCAAAACGAGGTGAGAGTTTAATAAGAAAATCAACTAATAGATATTTAACTACAGTAAGAATTGCTTTTAGAGCAAAACAAAGGCGTTTTGATGATTTTGATGGACTGTTGGAGGAGTCAACTATTAAACCTGTTCAAAGGTCAATTATTGAACTAAGCGATGAACAAGATCAACCAGATTTACTTCCTGGTTAATTTTGGTAAAAGACCCAAAAAGATGGAGATTGCTAAGAGATTTTAAAAAAGGCAAATTTTGTTTTTTGATTGGTATTGATAATTGGTCAATTGAGTTACAAAAAAGTGAATTTGATTCACTTTATTTTTTACTTCTTAGAATTAATCAACAATTATTTGATATTAAGAATGACTTAATGGATGAGGAGTATATTTCTTTAGAATTGGAAAAACTGCCTTGGTATGTTGAGTTAGAGGGCAAAAAAAATGAATGGAGTTTAAGATTTGTTTTTGAAAGTCAAGACCAAACTAGATCTTTCGAAATGTATTGGCCGATACCATTAGCACAAAATTTATTTTATGAAATAAAAAACATGTGGGAATCAATGGATTAAAAGATAAATAAAATTGGAAATTTTGGAAAATATTTCCCCGTGCAAAAAAAAAATTTTCACAACTTTTCCACAGCTATTTTAAAAAAAATATTTAAATACCTAAAGCATGTGGAAAACTGTTATGCATAATAAATTTTTATATTACTCATAAGAAAAATAGAATTAAAATTAATTTTTCCTATAAGCTTTTCGATCACTAGTTTCTCATCCTAATACAACTTGAGACATTGATATTTTCCACCAGCTTGACTATTTGGTGCTTTTAAAGAAAACTGTTTTTAAATATATAAATCTCGCCGAATTTTTGAACATGCAAGAATTAAATTACGAAGAAAATCAAATAGTTTTAAATCAAAAAGATGAAGTAATTAGTTTTAAGTGTGAGCTTCAAGAAAATCTTCAAAAGGCTATGAAAGAATTTGTTGAGGAACATCCTAACTGGGATCAATACAGGATACTACAAGCTGCTATTGCAGGATTTTTGATGCAAAAAGGATTTCAAAATAGGGATTTAACGAGACTTTATATTGGAAATATGTTTTCAATGAATTTTAGGAACTAAAGATTTTTTTATATTTTTTCTAGGAGTATTTTTGCTATGTCATTTCGGATGGGTAGTATAGATAACCTATTCCCTTTTTTTACAACCAATAATTCATCCTCATTAAATAATATTTTTAATTCAGGTAAACCTAAAATCTCATTTGACTTAGATATATATTTTACTTTTACACAATCCCATCTCGGATTATTAGTTTTCGATTTTGGATCAAAATACTTTGAATCTTTATCAAATTGCGTAGGATCAACAATATTTAGTTCTACCACCTCCATGAGTCCAACAATTCCTGGGGGTTTGCAGTTTGAATGATAGAAAAAAACTTTATCTCCTTTATTCATCTTTCTCATAAAATTTCGAGCTTGATAATTTCTTATACCATCCCATAATGTAACTCCATCATTTTTTTAAACAATCTATGCTGTAAGCATCAGGTTCACTTTTCATTAGCCAGTAGTTAATGTCAGTCATATCAATTGGTTTTAAGAAAGTTACAAATCGTGAATGAATCGTGAATGAAATTAGATTTCTAGCTCTATTTATTTAGAGCTTGCTTCTCAATTCTTTTTTCAATCTTATCGAAAAGTTATTCGAGAGGATATATATAGTTACAGATCGCTTGAGACAGAATTTTTTATTTTTTTCGTGAATCTTGCTTAAAAATAGAGCAAATCAAGAAAGCTAGTTATTGCAATGCTTTTCAGTGATTGACTTGCACTCCTATTCACGATAATTTGTAAACCTATTCACGATAACCCAAAAGAAGCTAGTCATAGACTGATTCACGATATGTCTCTATGGAACTACGTACCAGATCCTTAAGCTGCTTCAGGAGCAAAAATTCTACTGTTCTCTCTCCAATATCTACATCCCTTAATTAGATGATCACCTTGAGGAATAAGCTTTTGATGAAAGGGACAAGTAAGGATGGTGACACAAGAACTTGTCGTGCTGTATCTGAAGTGATTGCAAGTAATACAAATCTTCCGTCGTTTTCTTACTAATATTTCGTCCTCTAAATAATCCCATTCCTGCCAGTCCTCCATAGCTATATAGTACAAGTGTACTAATATTTATAGCAACTGAAAAGGGTAAGAGTCAACAAGTTTATTTGCTCTTCAAAAGGATAGCTCTTGCTTTATTCCATCTCCGCTCGAAAGACTCTTCTCTACTTGATTCTTCTATCTGATTGCCATAGTCATCTACACCGTTGTAGTACACGTCTAGAACGTATTCTACGAAGGGTTCGAGAGCTTTCCTACTCTTTGATATAACGAGCTTTGTGAACGCTCCCATCGATCTCTGAAGCTTGTCTCGTTCAAGGTTCTGTATCCACATTGAACCCTGATGATGATAGAGAATAACCTTCACTACTTCTTCGTAGCTGAGCCACGGATGAGCTTCTTTTATTTGTTGTGTTCTGTCCATTTGTTTAAGTTTTGATTGTTAGTTATGTCTGTGCAGTTTTCGATGGGGTGGCACGGGGGTAACTCCTTTGCCGTGCGTATATGTAAACCCTGAGAGGAATTTATAATATTTTTTTTTGGAATTTTTTACGGGTTATAAATTTCTTTAGGAAACGTATTCATTATCTTTATTTCTATTCCCTCCAAAACCATTCAAGATTGAAACTTAAATATAGAATAGTTTTGAGTTTTAAAAAATAATAATGAGTTCATATATATTTTGGTGGTGTGCGCTAAGTCTTTTACCTCCATTAGTTTTTTTTCTTAGCCCGTTGCAATTATTTCTTGGAATTATTGCTCATTTATGGGGAGTAATTATTCTTTTTAAAGACTCAGTAATTCCGAATCAATATATTTGGGGTGCATTAACTATCTTTTTAATTACATCTCTTCCACCTGTAAGAGCTTTAGGAGCTATAGCAGCACAAGTGATTGCTGGACCAAACCCTCAAGGAAGAAAAATGAATGTTGGTGATTCAGTTATAGGATCAATTTCAGGATTTATTTATAATCTTCGTTGGTTAGAGTTTGCAAATAATAATCAAGGAAGTTATCTAATTTATTTGAATTACCTTTTGGCATCTATAGGGATTTGGTTATTCGTAGGTTATGCAATTATGAATAGAAATTCTAAAAGATTTCTTTGATTTATAAAATAAATTTGTAGAAAAAATGTCAGATAATTCGTTTTTTCATATCAAAATCTAACATTGATTCTCAACCCAGCTGGTAGCTTCTTTATCTCCTAGAGAGGATGCTTTTCTCCAATCTGCACAGGCACCTTTAATATCTCCTTGGTTCTCCTTTGAAATTCCTCTGTTTATATACGCATCTATAGAATCTGGATTAATTTTCAACGCCTTTGTGTAATCTGCAATAGCTCCTAGATAATTTCCTAAATGATGCTTTGCCTCTCCTCTGTTTAAATACGCCTCTTCAGAATCTGGATTAATTTCCAATGTCTTGTTTGCATCTGCAATAGCTCCTCGATAATTTCCTAAGAGAAGCTTCGCAACTCCACGATTGTAATACGCTTGAAAAAGCTTTGGATTTAGTTCAATCGCCTTGCTGAAATCTGCAATAGCTTCTCTATTATTTCCTAAGCGAAGCTTCGCAACTCCACGATTGTAATACGCTTGAAAAAGCTTTGGATTTAGTTCAATCGCCTTGCTGAAATCTGCAATAGCTTCTCTATTTTTTCCTAGTTTGTTTTTTATCGTTCCACGATTGTAATACGCCTTAAAATGCTTCGGATTAAGTTCTATCGCCTTTGTATAATCCGCTATCGCTCCTTGATAATCGCCTAATTTATTCTTAGTTTTTCCTCGGTTGTGATAAAGCGATGAATAATTTGGATTAAGTTTTATCCCCTTGTTGTAATCCGCTATAGCTCCTTGATAATCCCCTAATTTATCCTTAGTATTTCCTCGATTGTAATAAGCCTTAAAGAACTTCGGATTAAGTTCTATCGCCTTTGTATAATCCGCTATCGCTCCTTGATAATCTCCTGATTTATCCTTAGCATTTCCTCGGTTGGAATAAAGTCCTGCATCATTTGGATTAAGTTCTATCCCCTTGCTGTGATCCTCTATAGCTCCTTGATAATCACCTAAGTCATACTTAGAATTTCCTCTATTATCATAAGCCTGAAAGAACTTTGGATTAAGTTCTATCGCCTTGTTGAAATCTTCAACCGCTCCTTGATAATCGCCTAATTTATTCTTTGCAACCCCACGATTGTAATAAGCCAGAAAGAACTTTGGATTAAGTTCTATCGCCTTGTTGAAATCTTCTATCGATCCTGGATAATCTCCAAGCTCCAGTTTTGCAAATCCACGGCTGAAATACGCTGGAAAGACATTTGGATTAAGTTCTATCGACTTGTTGTGATCCTCTATTGCTCCTCGATAATCTCCTAATTCAATCTTTTCAACCCCTCTTTGATAGTAGAACTTAGCAGTCTTTCCTTGTGCTATTGAAGAGGTGGGAATTATCTCTTTAGCAGTAGTAATATTAGACTCTCTTCCAAGCAATAATGGTTGTTCTATTGCAGCAATAGCTAAAGCAGTGGCAAGTATAAACCTTTTCAAAATACAGAGTTAATTAACAAGCATGATAGAGATTATTTCTTGTTAGGACAATGATTTATTAAGTATGCTCTATTCCTTTGCGTCTTTTGTAGTTGGTCTAGTTTTAACTACTCCTCCCTCGATATAAAGCTCAGACTCAAAGGCAGCTTTAAGACCGCTATAGTTTCTTACTTTTCCTTTTAGTTTCTTAGCTTGATCTTTTATGTAGTTAGCTACTCTAAGGGCTTTCTCTACGTCGTCTTTCATGATTTCCATAAGTCCTCATAGGGATTGTTTAGTGTGCTTTTAAGATGATTGTCATTACCGAATAGTCGTTGATTTACATCAAGATATAGGTCTCTTAAAAACAAAGGGTCTTGTTTTAATTTGGTTGATATTTTCAGCGATTCTTGATCGCTTTTAGATTGCTCTTCGTTTTCCATTTAGCTGTTTTTGTTAAAAAAAAGAGGAGGACTTCAGCAATAGAAGTCGACCTCATGTATTTATTTGAACGGGTCTAAGTCTTCGTAAGACATAGCAGCTTCGTCTATTAGATGAACTGATAAGAAAGCGTTACCGCCTTTGAGGATTTGTATATGTCCAACGGCTTCTACAAACTTTCCTATTAGCTCCTGATCGTGTTGAACCCTTTTGAGATTGCCTGTTAAAGATGGCTTTCTCAAGGTTTCAAAGACTATCTTTGCACCGTCAAAGAGTCTGTCTTGATAGCGATTTGTGTATTCCATCTCTCTTAGTAAAGGGTCTTCAAATCTATTTTCAAAAGCTTCGAGTTTCTTTTGGGTTACTCGCTCTTCAATTAGATCAAAGATATAAGTCCCTCCCTCTGGATGGATTTTTAAGACGAACTTTTCTTCCATTCCTTGAATCACGCTTGGGAACGGTTCTAAAACATAAGAATCAGCAATCCATCCTTTAACACGGACTGGTTTGCTTGTATTCATCAGACCAAAGTCTCCTCCAGTATTCTTGGATTTCGAATATCTTTTGGAGTACCTACTTTGTGGAACTGACGGTAGTTGTACAAGCCGAGCATATAGATTTGTTGCCTTAGTTCTGAATCGTTTACACCGTGCTTCTCAAATTTAAATATTGAACGGCAAGTGGAATTAATAAAATTCTGATCACTTAAAGTTAAACCTTTTGCTTGTTTCATAAATGCTTGAATAAATTAAATAATTACTTAAAAGGGTTCAACGTACTGAATAGATATGAGTGTGATTAAGAGGGATATTAATTACTTAATATCATGGTTAATACGTATCATCAGTATTCAGTTACTTAGAACCCTTTGTATTAATTCGAGTAGCTAATCCTCGCTTACGCTCGTCTTAGACTCTCATTAACTTTTTCGCTAACGCTCAAAAGCCTGCAGCCTGTACACAAACTCAGTCATACTAATGGTTCTGAGTTGTGTCTCTACGAACTAGCTGCAGCCTGCATCAGCTAGTAAGAATCAGGTAGTTATGTCTGATTAGTCGGTCGATTGTATTCGGGCTTTCTTTCCCTTTAAGGAACTGCACCCCTAGTCTTTTCTTGTTGTATTAATGGATTGAGTATCGATTGTGATAGACGATTAAAAAAAGAGGATAGATATTAGAGCTTTTCTACCCTTTTATGCGGCGTTTGACCCCTGAAACTAGCTAGAGAAAGAGATGTATATCTATTTGTGATAGACGACTACTTCTTCCACTCAATGGGTATAGAAGCTTTCTCTCTGTATACGTAACGGTTCGATTTTCTCCTGTATACGTAACGGTTTAGTCTTCAGCTTCCCAGTAGTCAATTCCATATTCCTCTCTTTCGATATTCTCTTTCTCAGCCAGCATCTCAGCTTCTAACATGCTTTCTGCTGTCTTCCCAGACCATCTCAAGTGTTGCTCTTCCAGTCTTTCTTTCAGCATCCTTTCAGCTATTGGAGCTAATACATCCCACTCTTCCCACTCCTCGTCATCCCACATATTTTGAGAGAAACCCTTCTTATGGCAAATAATTAAATCGGAATTAATCCAAAGATGTTTCGTTGATCTTTTGGGGTTATCTTTTGAGAATTTATTTTCATTAATTACTTTCTGTCTAAATTCTTCTCCTTTTGAAAGTGCTTTGTAAGCATCCCTCTTTTCACGCTCTTTCTCTCTAGCTTTCCTAGCTTTGTCTAATACGGCTTGGCTGGTTGGCTTGTAGTCCAGTATTAAGCTTTGAACGATTCGAGCTTTAGACATACCTACTAATTTCTTGTGTATGTCTAGTTTCTTCCAAGCTGTAGAAGTTATGTAATAGGTAAGCTGTTTCTCGCCAGTTGAACCCTTGTATTGAACCTTCTCGGCATCTTCTGGGGTTAGCCAGTCGTACCTTCTACAAGGGCTTTCGCTTTCTGATAAGGACGCATAACTTGGAAGCTTGAAAAGTAATATCCTCGTTAGTACTTCCCACTTCGCAAGATTTAAAACCTTAGATAAATCCTCGAGCTTTTCATAAGCTGCAAGTTTGACTCTTACACTCAAAGGTTTCCTCGTAACCCTTACTTTTGGAAAGAACCCTCTGTCTTCTGGTTTATCTGTATATCGAATATCTTTTTTTCCGTCTTTTTTAAGTTTTCGATAGTGTTTTTGATCTTTAGTAAGTTTTCTCATAAGTGTTTTATTGGGTGTTTATTTATGGGTATTGATATGGGTTGCTTCTTTGATATATTGCTTATTCTAGCGATTGCTCAGAGACAGGCAAAACCTAGGCATACAAACGTATGTAGAGCTTATTTCGTCGCCCTTTTAGGCGATTCTGGAGGGACTTATTTAGAGTGATTCAGAGATGTGAGTGTGCCGAGTGGTTAATCGTCGAATAATTGGATGGTTTCGAGGTTTTGTTTCGCTATCAAATATTTTTTGCTACATCTTAACCTGCGTCTTTAATAGCCATCTCTAGCTTCTTAAGATCTTCCCCGTATTCATCTGAGTCTATGTATCCAAGTTCCAAGCTAGAACTTAAACCCACTTTAAAAATTCTTAAGTACTCTTTACCAATAACACTAAGTACTCCACGATAAATATGATGATTTCCACTTGCCAACTCATTCCATGCAACATTTGTAATAAGTAATAATGCAAGTTGCTTTGGCTTCATTTGATTTGCACGAATACTATATTTTGCTCGATCAGCATCTTTAGCCATACGCAAAGCTGAGAACTTACAAGAATCCCCAAATATGAATTTATTACACTTAAAAAAGTAAGATATTTCTTCAGATATCCATCTCACTTCTGCAGGAGCAAATTTATACCTTAAGAATGATTGAATACAGCTAAGACTAGCAGGATTAGATGTTAGGAATCTTGTATCGCGCTTTACTTCATTAACTCTTTTAGTCTCTGTAATATCCTTATACAATTTTTCTTTTACCAACTCATCTTTTGCTTCTCCTGGTAGATCTTCTAGAACAGAAAGTATAAATCTTTTTTGTTCTTCAATAGGCAATCCAAGATAATCATTATCTAAAACAGAAACTATAAATCTTTTTTGTTCTTCAATAGACATTCCATCATAATCATTATCTAAAACAGAAACTATAAATCTATTGCCCTCACTAATTAATTTATCTTCTAAATCATCATCAACATCATCAATCTCAAAATCATCCCACAGCTTTTCTAAGTCAGAGCCGTCGTATTCGCAATTATAATTCTCAAAATCGTTTAGCAAAGTGTAGAACTCTTTATAAAACTTCTTACCCTTAAAAAAATCTAAGATCTTATCGTAAGCCTCTTTAGAATAAATTTCTTTAAATCTTGAGAGAGGAGACCAATCTGGGTCTTGGATGATTTCCAACTCTAGGTAAAGATCTGCTACTAGCGAAATAACATACATAAGACCTTCATATTGGGACTTCAAGAGCCCAGACTTATCAAGGGCTTCATGCGAGTTATCTTTATAAGCCTCTCCAGAACCGTATCTCTCCCATTTTTTTCTGCCAAATTCAAGTCTTGCTATTTCAAGTCTGCTTTCTATATCTATTTCATTCCATCTCTTACTACCAATATAAGAACCATATGACAAGCCGGAATCTATTTTACTTCGATCTATTTCATCTAAATTTGAATCTTGCTCTTTAAGATTTGGATCTATTAATTCTTCTTTTACTGATTCATCTTTTGCTTCTCCAGCTTCCTTTTCTGTTAGTTGAGAAGTTTCTTTTCCCATTAATATCTCTAGTGTTCCATTTTTAAAGTCATCTACTGATGCAATTAAACAACCTGTGGTAGCAACTCCTTTAAACATCCAATTTGCTGCTTCTTTATGTAAAGATGGTTGAGGTTCTTCAGATTTTACAGAACAACAGTACCAAGGATTTAATATCCAGAGGCAATCACTTTCATCCCACCTTATAGAGAAGAGGGAATAGATTTCTTGATGATTTGCTCTCGGAGTTGATTCTGTAAATGAGAAAACATAAAAATATATTATTTTTGTGGAGTATTTTTTGTTCACATAAGTTGCGACTTTAATAGTATCTGAAGGTAAGGAACTCTCTAGATTATTAAAGTTAGTTGATTCATAAAAATCATCTGGATCTGGTTCTTTTCCATCATTCAAAAAACGTAACCCATAATAAAAAGCCTGCACCTCGTCATAATAAGAATGTTCTATTTGATAAGTTTCTTTTTTTCCTAAATTTAATAACTGTTCCTTTTTACGTTGAAATTCTTCTTCTTTACGTTGAAATTCTTCTTCAGTTATTATGACTTGATCTTTTTTCACATTAAGACCTGGATCCATCTCATTAAGATCTGGATCTACCTCATTAAGACCTGGATAAATTCCACTTCGAATAGCCGAATCAGCAGTTGGAACAATGCACAAGGAAAGACCAGTTATTTTCCCCTCATCTACAGAAGCATAAGCAACTCCAAGTAAATTAGACTTATCGCCTTGAGCCATGATAAGGCAGTCGTTATGACCATAGGCTGGGCAGACGCCTAATTCTGCGTAAACAGGACTATTAGTTTTTTTTATTACTTCAAGTTTTGGTCTGATATATTCGATGAACTCATCTTTTGAGTTCATATCGGTTAAGACTTTTTGTGATGAGTATGAGAAGTCTTCTGCCAAAAACGATTCAAACTCAGACGAATCAAGAGTGTGCATCATTCTCGCATAAATGCTTAAAGCGTCCTTTTCTGTTAGTTGAGAAGTTTCTTTTTCCATTACTCAAAAATTAAAATATTAATTAAGGTCATTAGGACCCTCTGACCCACAAAGAACTAGAAATATTATTGAAAACAAAATCATTAGACCATTAGTGTTGCCTTTGCCTTCAACTTTTATATGAGCGCAAATTGCCATAATTGAAAAATAAATGCCATGTATCAGTAACGCTAAAAAAACAGCTTTAATCTTACTCTTAAAGGT
>QCKZ01000022.1 GCA_003214975.1 Prochlorococcus sp. AG-412-C21 | reverse complement strand
GATTTAGGGTCATTACGACACTAGTTAATAAAATGAAGATCAAATGCATAACTTTGCGATACTTTGCTACATGTGAAATCCTTCATAAGACTCATTAGGGAAACAAATATTTCAAAACAAATTCATAGCCTTACTTGTTTCTTGTGATTGCTGTAGTAATTTACCGATCGAGTGCTTTGGGAACACTAGGTCGCAGGTTCGAATCCTGTCGCCCCGATTCTTCAAAACCAATTCATACTAGCGAGTTTCCCAACTCGCTTTTTTATTTCTTACTGTCTCATATTGAGAAAGGGGCACTTAAGGGGGCACTCAATAGATATATTTTGATCTAAAATGTGCCTATTTTTCTCCTTATCTATTACGGAATATGTTATCTCTAAATTTAATATTCATTTTATATCAATAAACTAGTGATTCAAATAATAAAAAATTAATAGAATTTCACATAAAAAAAGACTCTAATGAGTCTTTGTAATTCAAATCTATAAAAAATTTTATTGATCAGTGTCAAGTTTACTAAAGTTTGGTCCAAGAACAATCCCTATAAGGGCAAAAAGAACCATAAAACCAACTCCTACAGCAGCTGCAGAAGGATTGAATCCACCTATAGTGATAGTAGTTAATAAATCCATTGATTAAAAAACAAATATCTTGAAATCATACATAATTTTAGAGAAAATATACCTAATATGTATAGAAAAGAAATAATCTAAATATCTATTGTTCCAGATTTCTTTAGTTTTAATCAGCTAAGGTTGACCGACTGTCAATAGTTAATAAGTAAAGGTTGAATTATTTAATAAATCATTCGATCGACCTAGCTGATACTAGGCACTAGGTCGTAGGTTCGAAACCTATAACCCCGACTCAATCAAAACCAAGGCATACTAGAGAGCTACCCAGACTCGCTTTTTTACTGAAAAAATTTGTCCACGCCTAAAGTGGACAGATAGTGGACAGTTACTTGGTTATTTTTTTTGGGGAGTAAAAGTTAGAATATTCAATTTTCTGTCAAAACTCCATTTCCATCTATATGGTTCAAAGTTTTTCAATTCAGTTGATTTGTCGTATTTAGCTATAAAATTCTGCAAAGATTCAAAACGTTCCAAATATCCTGGATGAGTACTTTTAATGTCTGTATCTGCTTCCCATTGCATTTTTTCTGCTATAAAAGTGATCTCATTCAGACATGTTTTCTTATCGAAACCAGCATTAATAAACATCTTCGCAGCATTATTATCAGCAATCATTTCAGACTCTCTACTCAGTTCTTTTTCTAAAACTTCTTTAATATCATCTTTTTCATCTTTTACTTTCTCATCATTTTCCTTTGTTTCTTTTGATTCAAGTAAAATTTCATTTTTGTTTTTATCTCTAAGTTTCTTTAGGTTTTCCGATAACTTTATTGATTGTTTAATATGGTCATTGAAAACTATATGGGATAATTCATGACCAATTGTACAACCTAAATAATCTGTTTTCCCCGCATATGTAAGAAAAGATGATTTACTAAGCCAGACTATATCATTCCAAGCATAAGCCTCTATACCGTTGAATAAGTATGATTGTTTTAAAAGCTCATTTACATTGATAGCATTAACTTTTTTATAGTTCTTATAAGGATTTAAATTCCTGTAATAGTAACATCCATCTTTTTCACATAATCCTAATTCCTCTGCTCTATATTGCATATAAATCCCGCTTCCTATAGAAAATCGAATATCTTGATTACCTAGATCATTCTTTGATGCTATTTTATCAACTATTTTTTTTATAGTTTTATATTCTTTTGGCATAAAGTAAGTTGAATTTCCTCTCAAAAAATTGGCCAAATACAGAAAAGAAAAAGATAAAACTATAATTCCAGTAAATAATTTGTATGGATATTTATTTTTTATTTTTTTAAGCATTTAAATAATAAATTTCTTTTTTAAATTACCTTAAAAGATGTAAATATATTATCAATAAATTTTGTTAGTAATATGGACAAAATAAAGAAAAGGGACAAAAGTTCCTAGATTTAACATAACAAACTATAAAATACTCAGCAAGAAATAAGTTATAGCTTGAAAGGCTAGTGATTGCAATAGGTTGAGAAGTGGTTTGGGGGCACTAGATCGCAGGTTAGAATTCTGTCGCCCCGACTCTTATAATCCAATTAATAGAAGGGTTTCCCAGGCTGTCTTTTTTATTATCTAACTTATGAAGACAGTAATCAAAGTCAAAACATTTTAAATATTTAAGCAAAATCATTGTTATCACTCTTCAACTTAAGTTATTAAGAGCTTAGATGGCTCTTAGTGGGAGGAAGCTAAGAACTTTTTTAAAAATTTGGATCCTTTTACAAGATTTCCTTAAATTATCTAGCCTTTTTCAAATATAGATTCTTTGTATTTGTTTTTTTGCTGAAAACAATAAAAATAATACAGTTCCAAATAAAAAAGAGAAGGTAACAGTTAACTCGAAAACTTCCATATTGGCATCTTTTATAAGATTTCTATTTCAAAAATAACAAGTATTTAAATTCTAGATAAGAGTAATCTTTCTCATTTCTACTGTCTAGAGAATCTTTAAAAATAAGAAATATCATATAACTACGATTTAACACTACACAAAAAGAAAAAATGCTAGAGCGACGCAAATCGGACAATATGGGGATCCCATTCTTAATTCTCCAACATAAATCTTAATTCAGTCTCTGCTCTATAAATATCGATTCTTCTTTTAAGCATTTTTAAAAATCTAATCATCTAAAATGAACCAAATATAAATTTCGATAACAAATATAACTCTATGAATTTATTATTTTCAATAAGCAAATATACCGAAGTTATTGATATGACTAAGTTCTAGTAACAAATCTAAATAAAAAACTAACACTAATCATGCTTAAATACCTCAAATCATATTAACTTATAAATGGCTTATTCAGAAACAAAAATTATAATAGGTGGTCTAGCCCATATTCCTGTTCTTATTTTTATAGCTAATTTCATTAAAGGAAAGTTTCAAGTTAAAGTTATTGAGGTAAAAGAAACTTTAGTTAAAGAAGATCCAGTTAAAGTTATTGAGGTAAAAGAAACTTTAGTTAAAGAAGATCCAGTTAAAGTTATTGAGGTAAAAGAAACTTTAGTTAAAGAAGATCCAGTTAAAGCTATAAATGACCTATCCAATAAGCTGGATAAAATTGAAGAAAAAGCAGATGAAGTTTATGAAAAAGTGAATAAAAAAAAGAAAGATAAGAAGAAGAAAAAAAAGAAAGATATGAAAAGAGATTAACTAATCTCGAAAGAGTGAGATAAAAATATTCTTATAATTAACCTAAATATCCGTCAAATTACCGTCAAAATATTAACTCAAATCTTATATTTTTTTTATAGCATAATCAGTATTTTTGCTCTAGGGAATCTAAACCATCTCGTATAGGTTAGATCCAATAATTGAGGTTTAACTTCATGAGTACGTCCAAAACAAAATACTTTAAAGACACAAAAAAGATCAACAACACTCTTTGGTTGGACAAATTAATTAATCAATTTAAAAAAAAAGAAAAGGGAGTTTAATAATGAATACTTTCAGAAATAAACAATTCAAAACGAATTAGACCCCAAATATGCTTTTTATGATTGTCTCCTTAGTTGCGAGCTTAAAAGTTCTTCAGAGAAAACTTTAGAAGAATCTTTGGACATTTGTGATTGGACTCCCTCATCAGAGAATTTAGATCCAAAAAATAAGAATTTAAACTCTATTCAATATTGATTATTTCGTTATGAAGTTTTAATAAGTTTAAGGAGGGTAATCTTATGACCAACCTCGCCATAGAGCTACTTGTATTAACTGTGGTTTTAATAAATTTCGGGGCAATCCTCACAGCTAATATTTATTCAAAATCATTAGAAGAATTTAAACGCAATAGATTATTTTGTACTAAATCTTTAAGTAACCCTTATGGCATTATTTGATAATAATAATCTTATTAAGCTATAAAAGTAGGGATTTTTAATTAGTCAAATATTTTTGAAGAGTTTTCAAGTAATTGATTTAATTCTAAGAGTTCATCTTTGGTAAACTCGCGATATTTTCCTGTTGGAACGTCTAACTTAATATTCATAATTCTTACACGCTTTAATGACTTTACTCTATAGCCTAAGGACTCGCACATTCTCCTAATCTGACGATTCAGTCCTTGGGTGAGAATAATTTTAAATTTTTTTGGCCCCAATTGTTTTACCAAACAACTCTTAGTTATAGTGTCTAATATTTCAACTCCATTACTCATGGTTAGAATAAATTCTCTATCAATAAGACGATTAACGCTTACGATGTATTCTTTTTCATGATTATTTCTTGCTCTAAGTATTTTATTTACGATATCTCCATCGTTAGTTAAAAAAATTAATCCCTCACTGGGCTTATCCAATCTTCCGACAGGAAAAATCCTTTTAGGATATTTAATGAAATCTATGATATTGTCAGATTCTACTCCTGTATCAGTTGTACAAACAATCCCAACAGGTTTATTGAAGGCTAAGTATATTTTTCTTTGTTTAGTTGATTCTTCTATTCTTTGACCTTCAACTTCTACTTGATCACCATTCTCGACCTTGCTACCTATTTCAGGAATTTTACCATTAATGGTTACTTTTCCCTCTTCAATTAGTCTATCTGCCCTTCTTCTAGAACAATAACCTACTTCACTTAAATATTTATTTATTCTGGTAGCCATTTTGTCAAAGTTACCTTTTATTTATTTTAAATATACGGATAAATTACGGTCAAACAATTAAATTATCAGGCTTAATTTATAGTTAATTTAAGTTTCTGGAATACATTAATTAGCTTTAGGCACTCGAGAATTTAAGGTTGCGACCTTATCACTCTTTTTTTGTCCAAACGTCTTCAGTTTTACTCCATCCCTGAGACAGTAATCTTTGATAAATTTCTCTAGCTAAATCTATTTCCACAGAAACTGATATTGTAATTACAGGTGGTTCTTTTTCTAATTCTCCGACTATTTTTCCAGTATCTACAAACATATACTCGAAGACTCCATCAATACTCTTTTCGTTTTTTATAAATCTTTTCACTTCTGTTCTTCTTGAATTAATCAACCAATAAGATTTAGCCATTAATTAAGCTGTGCAAGTAGTAAGTGTTTCATTTAAAACAACCTAATTTGATGAGTATCTTTTTCATTTACATTTTCTACTAGCCATCCATCAGGTGACCATCCCATCATGATTGGAAGTAAACCTTTTAATTCATCAGCATCTTTAACCTGCTCTGTCCATTGTTCCTCATATCCATTAGGGACAACTATGGGCATGCGGCGATGTATAGGTTTAACTAATTCATTAGGTTCAGTTGTTAAAACGCAGCAACTATCTAATTCAGCGCCATCAGGTGAGGTCCACTTACTCCAGATTCCTCCTAACCAAAAAGGCTCATAATTCTCCTTTCGAATACGATATTTTTTCTCAAAAAAACCACTTGCTGGTATTAAGCACCTTTTATGTTTCCAACTTCCACGAAATAATTTTTTTTCTTTTACGTTTTCTGATCTTGCATTAAATGGTCTTGGTGTTTCTTTATCAAATGGGGCTTTAGCCCAAGGTGAAATAAAACCCCATGACATAAAAGTAGTTTCAATTCTTCCTTCATTTTTAATTACAAGAATAGGATCAGTAGGTCTTATTAAATTTTGAGTCTCGTATTTAGTATCAAGTCCACTTGGATAGTATTGTTTCAAAATCTTTGGCAACTTATCAAACTTTGTCTTAAGTTCAAATCTTCCACACATTTATTTTTAAAAAATTTCTGACAACTCATTAAAAAAAGAGCTATTTATTCCTATTTTAGGTCGACTGTCAATATTCTCAAAAATAACTTACTAATTTCAATCCTAAAACGTTTTCAGAGGTACTGGGGTAACGTAAATATCATCTCGCTATCTCACAATTTACTAAATTATTATATACATTTTAAAATTTAATTGTTGGTCCTCTATCCGTATATGTTTGTATATCAAACCGTACATCTTTTTTTAGTCGTTTGGTGAGTCTGTCTAGTTAGAACGTAGTAGTAGCAGTCATGAATTCAAATGTCTTCAACACCAATCAGATCTTGTAAAAAATATGTACTAAGTTACAAAGATTCATCAAACAGTACACATCAAATAGGGTTCTACGCTCGCGATGCATATGACTGCCTGATGCTTGCTAGAGAATTTAATTCTTATGTACATGACCATCCAAACTCTGTTACTAGAATCCAACAAAAATTTTGAGGTAATTAATTATGAACTTAAAAAGATCACCATTCGCAATTCAAGATAAAAATGCAAAAGATATTGACAATCCAAAAGACTATCCAACTATTGCAGATTTAATGCGAGAACAGAATGTCCTAAACAATAAGGTGAATACAGTTCACCATAGAAGAGATTTAGATTCTCTTGGTTAGTTTATTACAAATAGCTAGTTATGAATTCTAAAAAATCACCATTCTCAATCCTCAATAATGAGAGAGAAATGAATTATGTAAAGTGAGTTTACAAGAGAAGAATTCAAGCTCAAATTTAGTCTTATCAAGATTCTGCGGATGAAGATAAGAGAGATACAATTCAAGCTCGAGATATATTGATTTTTAATATAATCTCAATTTAGTAAACATTTATTGATTGGCGAACCAATATTCATGATACTAATTTAGTAGAGATTAATTTACTGATTCCATTGCAGTTATTGGATTAATATTTTTTTCTATCACGGTTCAAACAAGAAACCCCTCCAGAAATTCCAAATACTGAAGGGGTTACAAAATTTACTCGTACTATATAAAGTCAATATTTCTCTTGGAGTAGAGGTAGAATGCAAACAATGAGGTTTGGCCTCAATTAATTTATAGCAATAAAATTAAAAATTAAAAATTCACGAAAATTGCTTATGAAATTAGCTTTTAATTCATAAGGTAATATTTCCATCCTCAAGTTTTTTTTTAAGTTCTATAGGTATATAAGCAATATCTTTCTTAATTGCATCTTTATACTTTTCAGGCTCCGATAAAAGTATTTTTTTCAAATTATATTGACTTTCAATTTCTTGAGAAGAGAATTTCCCCATAAAAAAAAGAGGGTTTTACCCCTCTATGTTATGTCGACTGTCAATCTTTTAAAAGATTAATTACTAATTTGAGGATGTTGCAATGTCTTTATGGACTGAGAGAAATTCTTGGTCTGTTAAGACTGGTGTGACTTCAATTTCTACGCCAAAATTATCGACCCATATACTACTCCATTTCCAAATGTTCTGATGGTTTGAAGATTCAACAATTGCCCAACCATTAGCTCCCTCAGGATTAACTACTCGATTAACAACTTTAAACCCATCAAATTCATCGCCTTCGCATCCTCCTTCCACAAAACCAGCGAAAGCTTCTGCTCCTTGCATATGACTTTCTTGATCTGGGAATTGCCAGTGAACAATGTAAGTTTGCATAACTAAAATAATTTTTTTAATTATTAATTATCGAATTTAAAAATTAAATGAAAAATCTTTAAACACTAATTTTAAAAAGATATAAGCATAAATAGTCAAAAAAAAAGACTCTTGCGAGCCTAGGTGATGGGGATTTCTATCATGACAAATTAAACTGAAACTAACAACCCCATCAATAGGTAATTTTTATTACTTACAAACACCATATGTAGTGCTAGTATTTTACAAAGAGCTGGGTGATGGGGATTATCCCGTTTTTTGATTAGGGCGAAGCTTCCGTCCTTTTTTTATGGAAAAATTTACTTTAATCAATAAAAATAGATCGAGGATAAAAGTATTTGAACCTTTCGAAGATAGTTCAAATCCTTCAACCATCATCAATGCAATTATGATTTCTTATGGTTGTTTTTACAAACGATCAAGTAAGCCAGTTATGAAAGGCTCAAGGGTTGAATCTATCGAAGAAGTGAGAAAAGAATATAAAGAACTATTAGTGGAGGGATGGGGGGAAACTTATAGATTCAATAGTTAAAAAAAAATGATTAATAGGTTTACTTTACTTAAGATTTGAGATTATTAAAAAGTAATTGCTCCATAAGCTCCAAAGTTTTGGATTAATCATGAAAAAAGACATTTATTCAAACATTAAAGATTCAGATGCATTGGATTTTTTTTGAATGCATAACTTTTTTGATTATCCATAGTGAGGGATTGGATTGCGCAACAGCAATCTTATTTAAGACATTTAGAACCAAACAATATTGATTACCCTTTAAGTTTTTTTTAATAAGCAAAGCTGATTGTTAATTGTTAGATTGAATTAATGATATTACCTCCCTCACAAGTTGTTTTTGGTCTATTGCTTTTATCCATAGCAATAGTTCTAATTTGGGATATTAGATATAATCCCTTTGGAGAAGACGAAGACGGAATTTAATTTTCAACTAGGAAGTTGGTTTGTAGGAGGTGCATGAAATTTCCTTTTCTTTCTTTTGAGTCTTTTGTAAGCAACTAAAGAACCTAGTACCAATAATGTAATAGCAATAGAGTTAATCATATTAAATACTTTTATATATATAGAAACAAATTTGTTCTAAATATCAATGCTTAAAATTTAATTTCTAAAAATATAGCTATATTGTCGAATTCTATGTCTTTGGATTTGAAGTTAGAATTACGAAACCGCAAAAGGAAAATGCTTATCGCACCATAAGTAATTGCCATTTAAAAAGAATGAATCACTTTTTCTTATTTCTTATTTGATATTGCAGAATAGCTTTTAGGTGATGCACTTCTTTTTCGAAAGTATCAATTCTTTTTTCTAATTCTTCATTACTAGCCATATTTTCGGGAGATATATTCCTTGAAATTTGTATTATTGAAAAAGGGAACTTATTAGCAATAGTAAATTACAAATAAGTATTAGCGCTTATTGATGAGGATAATTTATCTAGATAAATTAGGCAGAATATAAATTTAGGGGGAATTTATGAGTGGAGATTATGAGACACTAGAAATTAATCAACCAAAAATCTCATATTTTCAGAAAAGATCCGAAAATAATACAGAATGGTTAGATGAATTAATCAATAAAATTGAAGATATGAAAAACAACATCTCCAAAGCTGCTTAATTAAAGACAAATAGCTAGGGGAATTAGAGGAATTTGTTAAAGAAAATTGCTACAATGAAGAGCTAAAAGATTTATATTGGAGGGAGGTTTCAGACCAAAATAAAGAATACGAATGAGATCAAATTTTCGACTAGCTACAAACAATTTTTTAGTTATTGGTACTTTTGTTATTTCTTTAAAGATCGCACCAATAGCTAAGGTATATCAGGAAAAAAATCTATATATTAAATATTTAAAACATCAAATAGATCGAGACAAACTTATCAAAAGACTAAAAATAGTTAAACAAGCAAATCCATCTAGTATTTGTGAATCTATATTTAAAAGTTAAAGATGAAATTTAAGTCGTTTCCCCCCTTAATTAAAGAATTACATATTTACTTGAGGAAATAGATGAAAAAATTAAAACCCAATAAAAGAAAAATCCATAGAAAAGTAGCATCAATCTCTGCGATCCCTTTATTAATTACTATTATATCGGGGTCTATCTATAGTTTTCTTCAACCATTAGGAATAGATACTTTTTGGTTGATCAAATGGCATACAGGTAATTTTGGCATTATTAATTTGCAGCCTTTTTATTCGATATTTCTTGGAATTACATCTATAGTCTCTGTAATATCAGGAGTTAGATTATTACAAAAAAATCCTTAGATTTATTCTAAGACAAGTGAAGTATCTAATTAATTAATACTATTTGCTGCTCCGCTAACTAAGAAAATTATCCCTCCTAGTGCCATAGGAGCTACTCCCATAAAAGAATAAATTTTTTAAAAATTATTTAGCCTTCTTTAAATATAGATTCTTTATATTTGCTTGATCTGATGTAAATAACAAAATTAATATAGTTCCAACTAAAAATGAAAAAATCATTGTTAAACCAATAACCTCAACCATCTCACTAGGCAGATAATTTAGAAACATAATTAATAGATCTCTTATTTTAAACTTAGCAATTGTATTTTTTATGTAAAGTAAGTATTCCTCCTTATATTTCGAAAAGAACTTAGTGAGACTTTATAATCTTTATTTAATTCTATTTACAGGATAAATTTTGCATTGGTTCATCACAATTTTCTTACTTAGCTATTCCTATTTTCTTAAGCAATTTCAGGTAAGGTAAGGCCCAATTACCAAAGGTAAAAGAGATTGTCGTATTTTTTGTGGTTGGCAATAATGTTTTAGATCGTAAAGAGGCTAATTTAGAGAATTGCTTAATAGTCTCTGCTTCTAGATTATCCATATTCAATTTTTTCTGAACTCCTCTTTCACTCTTCTGGGGCAAATAATTCTCAATGAACCATAAGACTTGATCTAGCTTTGATTTATTTGGTGGAAATTTAAATTGTTTATATTTTTCTTGAAACATCATTATCTAACTATAAATTATTTAATTAAATTTGCCATTTATATAGTTGAACGCAATAGTAAAAACATTAATCTTAGGTTCTTTTAATAAATGATTTAAATCACAAAGTTGGGGCCGAATCAGAATATGAGAATTATTATAATTTCTTAAAAATGAAGCTTATTCCAAATAGATTTGGACAAAAAAAAGGGTTGATCCATTTATTTTAATCACTTATAAAATTAAGAATTTAATTTTTTGATTCTTTAAATATTAATTCTTTTTATGTTTGCCTGATTCTTGCTAAAAAAGACAGATCTTCTCTATGGAATTACTTCTCCATTTTTAGTTGCCAAAAATTGAGCTTCATAAATTCTATTAGCTCTGTTGATTTTGTTTCTCATTTTTAAGGGTTATTCATAAGTATTTTGCAGTAAACGAGAATCCCTTTCCCTATTCTCATTTCATGCGCCCAGATATATAAATCTGGATAACGTTTCTTAACAAGAAATAACACCTCCAAAAAATAAATGCGAGAGTAATTTTTACTAATTATTTTATACAAAATAAAATAGTGAATGAATTAAAAATTATCTCTTTAATTTAAGTAATTAATCCTAAAATAAAGAAAATCATTAGTTTCATAAAAATTTGAAGATTTAATTTTTTATAGAACCTTCTAAATATAGTTTTGGTTAGAATAAGAAAATTGTTTGCGATCCATCATTATTATCCTTAATCGATATTTTTTTATCTGGAAAAATTTCTAATAATATTCTTTTTAAATTTGAATTATCGTAAGAAATTATTTTATTCATATTTTTTGAATTAATTTTCCAATTTTCATCTACAAATAATTCTTTATCATCAGTATTTTTTTTTTCTATCGACGTCTTATTTAAAATCTTAAGTAACAATTCTGAATCATAATCTTTAAAATCATCAGGGTTCTCTTTGAAATTTTCAATCATTATTGGGAAATCATATGTTTATAAATCTTGCTTCAAATATTTGGAGAATACAAGGTATTAATTACCTAAAAATTTTTTATCAGAATAAAAAAATTAGGAATAAATTAAAATAAATTTTTTTATAAAAATTTATACTAAAAATTACTAAGGAAGTATATTAAATAAAGATTAATTAATCATTTACACGTTTTATTTACTTGTTAAGTTTCAAATAATAGAAATAGGAAACAATGCCAAGAGTAATTAACAAAAAAATAAGATTTTTAAGATGGTTGAACTCGGGAATGATATTGCCATTAGTTTTTATGGCTGCCTCTTCCTCTATTATTCTTTACGGATTTTTATTTATTTTTATAAAATAGTTTTCTAATTTAAGCAGCTAAATTTTCCTCAGATTTTGAAATAATAATTGCAGCTTTTTTTAATAAGCTAACTACTTCTTTTCTCCCAACAGCATTATCAGCTTGAAGTAATATTTCAGCATATTTTTTATTTATTTTTTTCATAGAAAAACTTTAAGTTAATTTAAAATTACAACAACCAAAGATGATGTCAATCGTAAATAAATACCATATATTATTTTAATTAATTTTTTTTATCCCTCAAATACTTTTTAATTGATAATTTCATAGAACCATTAATAATCAAGATCCAAAGAGAAATTATTCTCAAAATTAAAAATCCTTATAATTAGGAAATAATAAAGGATTTAAAAACATAAAATAAACCACCGATAAGGATCAATATTGCCGCCCCATAAAAAAGCAAAGGGATGATTGGATATTTATATAATGTAGACCTAACTTTTTGTTGTATGGCTTTTTTATCGAGTTGTGGCAAATTTATATCTTCAGTTTTTTCTCTAGGCGGAATTCCTAAATTTTTTCTTCTCTTTGCTTCTCCCATAATTAATACTGAGGTATACCCATACATTTTAAATAATTATTATCAGCTAAATCTAAAATTTGATCCCATTCTTTACGAGATGTTTCTAAGGGATTTTTAAAATCTTTTTCAAATTTTAAAATACATCTTTTTTCTATATTTTCTGGGGAATTATAATTTCGTAAAAAACTGACGGTCAAATAAGATAATGATGAAAAAACAATAATTATCTTAATAATCCTAAAACGATTCATATCGAAGTAAATAAATCTGATTCAAGGAAAAATATAAATATTGAAAATCTACTTTTGTGGTTTTAACTTAGAGGGAAATTTTAAATTTACAATGTATGTTGCGACAAGAGATAGTACCAAAAAAAACAATAAGCTTTCCAAAGTAGATTGGGGCATGACCATAATTAGTACCAAAAAACAATATATTTCTAGAGAAACGAATTCTGAAGAAAAATCAACCCTTTAATTATTTTTTATTTTCAAATTAATAAATTTAATTAGTCTTAATAAATCTCTTAGATAAAAGTTTTTTAATTATTGACAATTATCCAATTCCAATCCCAAAAAATGAATTTGCAATAAACAATAAACTAAATAAAGTTAAGAAAATCAATCCTATCCAACATATTGTTTTTAGAAACAATCCATATCTATTTTTAATTGGCACTAATTTGCTATTTATAGTATCCATTGCCATCCATGCAAATAAAGGTGCGGTAAGAAAACTTCCCGTCATTGCAGTAAATACAAAATCTTTTATTCCTATACCTCCAGACCTTGCAATTAGCAAAGCTAATAAGGATGCAAAGATATGCACAATCATCCAATGTTTAAATCTATTTCGCTCTGCCTTGGAATCCATGTGTCCAAAATCAGTCCCCCTCAATAAACCATGAATAGCAGAAATACTTCTTGGATATGCATCTAGGCAAGTAATTGTAGTACTAAACATTGCGGCAAATGCTGCAGGGATAATGATCAATTTGGACCAATCACCAATGGATTTAGTGTAGAGGAGTATTAACTTTTGAGCAAAGGAGACTCCACTCCCAGAAAGCATTCCATCTCCAGTGCCATACATCGTTATTGCTCCAAGAGTAAGGAAGAAAATAGCTGTAATAACAGTTATTGCGTAACCGAGATTAAAATCAAATTCTGCTTCTCTAATATTTGGTGTATAGTTTGAATCTTTTGATCGAGAAAACATCCATAAAGAAGGCCAAACACATAACTCTACTGGACAAGGCATCCATCCCATTAGAGGGATCAAAAAAGCTAAATTTGTTAACTTCCATGGGCTGATTTCTGGTTCAAAAAAACTCATATTTAGAGACTCGTTTATTGAACCTTTTAATAAAAGAGATAAAACTGCAAATAAAGTTAAAAACGTTAATAGAGCTACTAGAAATTTTGCAATTCTATCAAGGGCTTTATATTTACCAAGAATCAATATCATTCCAGAGACACCAAGGATTCCTATAGACAAATCCATCGCGGGAAAAGAAGAGAAAAAAGGAATATTAGTTAATAGAACACCAGAAACAAAACTAACAGCAGCTATTGTAAAAGTACCTGTAATTAGACTAACTATTAGAAATAAAGGAAGATAATAAGAATTCCTCTCTTTGAAACCTTCTAATAATGATTTACCAGTAGATGCGGTAAATCTAGTCCCAACCAACAAGAATGGATATTTTAAAAGATTAATAAGAAGAATTAGGCCTACTAATGAAAATCCAAATCTCGCACCAGCCGTAGTTGATGACAACAAATGTGAACCGCCAATAGCCGCTCCAGCCAGCAAAATGCCTGGACCTAAACTTTTTTGTATTCCTTTTGTTAAATTCATGTTTTTAATCAAATAATTTAATTTACTTTTTTAGCTTTTCTAAATTTATTTTTTAATACTCTTTTTTTTTCTGAAATATCAGACAATGAGTGAAAGATAAAAAGTATAATTAGCAATCCTATTTTTACTTTCATAAGATATTTCCTTCAAATATGCTTTTATCAGATATTTATTTTATATTCAACCTCTTTTCTCCATAAGATCCTCAAAAACCTATCTAGAATATCTAATTTCTTTTTGTCAACCTTTTTGAGGGTCTTATTATTTTGTTTTTGCATAAGTTATTATTTCACTATTTAAAATTTAAACTTAGTTAAAAAAAACACAATAAGCAAAACTTCTTAAAATCTTTAATATTAATTCTGATTTAGCTTTTTATTAATATAATAAATATTTTTCTGCCCTCCTTAAAGCTTTTATTGCTCCTTTATAATTGAGATTTTTTAATTTTTCATTACTTTTATTTTCCAACATTTTTACTATTTCACTTATTTTTATTTCATCAATTTTAATCTTATGATCAAATATAAGATCGAATTTTGAAGAATACAAGTTAGATAATTCTTTTCTATATTTTTCAATAATTTTTCCATCACAAGATTTAGATTTCAATATTGCATTAGCCCTCATTTTGTCGTCTAAAGCCCCTTTAAAATTTCCTAGCTTAAATTTATTTTCACTTGATTTAGTTAGATTAATAAGATTATCCAATATCAAAACATCAGAATCTTCCATTTTTTTATTTACCCTTTAATTAATGTTATCAGCATAAAGAAATAACACTTCATTTTTTCTATACTCAAATAACTGAATAATTAATTAACCAATAACAAGTCCTTTTTCAAGAAGTAGATCGAAAACTTCCACACTTTTTGTTTTCCCTAATTTGGATGGCCTATTTAAATCTAATATTTCAGCAAGACACATAATCCAAGAAGTATCTTTTTTTAAATTAAGCCTTTCACAAATATGAGAGGGAGCTGATTTAAAACAACCAAATTCTGTTGAAATATTAATGTTCATGATTTGAGTTTCAAGTTCCAGACTTAAGAGTTCTATTTCCTGCTCAGAAAGGGATGTCCCAAAAGAATATGATTCAATTAAAAGTTGATAATTCATAAAAGATTTATTTTTTCAAGAAATCCATCGAGTTATTTTTGTACCCGCATAAATATGTCCTGAAGCTTCAACAATAGGTTTAGTTTCAGGATTCATAAAAATATCGTATAGAACATTTTCTGGTCCTTGAAAAATTACAGTTGCCCTTTGAGGATCATCTAATGATTTACCAATATAAAATGTTATAACTCCCATTTCTTTAAACATCGACTGCTGTTCCTCAGCATTCATATGAGATTCATATTGTTCAAACGTATTACTTAGTTGAAAATCTAGCATAGTCGTTTCAGTAGTCATAGAATTAATGAAATATTTCTAGATTCTAGATCTTTTTTAAAAAAATAATTTAAGAAAAATTAGTTTTTATTAAGCAAAGTATTAACTAATTATTGTTTATGAGTTATAAATCAACTATAAAAATCGATTTTAATTTTGGACTCAAAAATTTCTCAAAGAGAACAATGGACTAGTAAGCTGGGGTTCATTCTTGCTGCTGCTGGTAGCGCAGTAGGTCTTGGTAACCTTTGGGGTTTTGCCTACAGATCCTCTCAAGGTGGAGGAGCTGCTTTTGTACTTTTATATATATTGATCGTTTTAATTGTATGCCTTCCGGTATTTGTTGCTGAGTTGGCTTTAGGAAAGAATGCGATGGTAAGTTCATTACTTGCACCAGTAAAGTTAGCCGGGAAGAATTGGTATCCATTAGGAATTCTTTTCTTTGTAGCTCCTATAGGAATTCTTTCTTATTACTCTGTGATAATGGGTTGGGCGGCTGATACTTTTTTTCATTCTTTATTATTTGGATTACCAAAGGATCTGAGTGAAGCAGAAAATTTTTTTGGTTCTGTAAGTTCCGGTAGCAGTGTTCTTTTAGGACATTCGTTAAGTCTTGTTTTAACAGCTTTAATAGTTTCATCAGGAGTAAAAAGAGGTATAGAAAAAATAACTAAAAACTTTATGCCTATACTTTTCATAATTCTTTTTGTACTTACTATTTGGTCAGCCTCTCTTCCCGGAGCATGGGAAGGTTATAAAACATTTTTATTTAAGTTTGATTTTGATCAATTAAAAAACCCTCAAACAATACGAAATGCGTTTAGCCAAGCCTTCTTCTCATTAAGTTTGGGTATCGGAATAATGGTAGCTTATGGTTCCTACTTAAGTAAAAAGAGTAATTTACCTAAACTAAGTTTTGGAGTTGCTTCTTTAGATACTCTAGTAGGATTAATGGCTGGACTTATTACTTTCCCAATATTTCTAACTTTTGGTTTAAGTGATTCAATATCAGCATCACCAATTGGAGCATTATTCATATCAATCCCTACTGGGCTAGGTGCGGCAGGAATACTAGGCAGAATTGTGGCTATTGCATTTTTTGGATTAGTTTATATCGCCGCGATTACCTCTTCAGTTTCCTTATTAGAAGTCCCTGTTTCATCTTTGATGGACAAATTTGGATTTGATAGAAACAAATCAGTTTGGCTAATAACTATTTTTGTTTTTATTTTAGGAATTCCATCAGCCTTAGATACGAACATTCTTGGAACTTTTGATTCTATATGTAATGTATTACTTATCTTTGGTGGATTCTTAGTTACTTTCTTTATGGGCTGGGTTGTACCAAAGAAATTAGACTCAGAAATTGACGTTTCAAAAGTTGGAATTAAAACATTTATATATTTAAAATTTATGACTAAATGGATATGCCCACCTCTCATTGCTTTTGGTTTATTTATTAGTATCTTTGATTTATTAAAAGGCTGGGTAAGTTAAAAAACATGCAAAGTATTGAAACTTTTGCTGCGATATAGTGCGAAAATAAGAGGGGGGTTTATATGAGTAGATCAAAAAATTAAATGGTTGATTTTTAAATTATTTTTAAGCATCCTAAAATAAATATTAGTAGATAAATAAGTATTTACAATGTTTTTTGGTTAAAGAATTAGTGTTATGGTAAAGTTCTTTTTTAATTTTTAAAAGCCTAAAAACTTTTTCATAAAAATTTTTTTACTGCGGAACCTTTTTTAAGTAAATATTAAATTTTAACTTCTATTTAATTTCAAAAGTATCGGCAGAAACCATCTCTAATAGAATATATATAAAATATATTTAGGTGTTGAATTTAAAGAAATTACAACGCAATCAAGAATAGATAACAATTTGATGTCTACCAAATCTGATTCATTAAATGAAAAGCTTACAGAAAATTTTTCTGAATTTGCTCAACTATCTGACTATTCTTTTATGAATTCTCTTAAAGCAGATCCTCAATCAACAAAAGATGGAAATGATCATAAACCGCGTTCAGTATATTCAGGCCATTACGTACCAGTTGTTCCAAAAGCCATCCCAGAACCAGAATATATTTCCCACAGCAACAAACTTTTTAAAGAACTGGGCCTAAGTTCTGATCTTACAAAAGACCAAAATTTTTGTCGTTTTTTCTCAGGTGATATTTCTGTTGCTGGTTATCCAATGAGTCCTGTTGGTTGGGCAACAGGTTATGCATTATCAATTTACGGGACTGAATATACCCAACAATGTCCCTTTGGAACTGGCAATGGTTATGGCGATGGTAGAGCAATTTCTGTTTTTGAAGGCGTATTCAATGGTAAAAGAATGGAGATGCAATTAAAAGGAGGAGGTCCCACTCCCTACTGTCGTGGAGCTGATGGTAGGGCGGTCTTGCGGTCAAGCGTTCGAGAATTTCTTGCACAGGAATTAATGGATGCATTAAGGATCCCTACCTCAAGATCTTTAACACTTTATGTCTCAAGATCAGAAATAGTTAGGAGGCCATGGTATTCCAAAGGCTCCAGGTATTTTGAACCTGACATAATGATTGATAATCGAGCAGCAATTACTACGCGAGTCGCTCCATCTTTTTTACGAGTTGGACAGCTTGAACTTTTTGCACGAAGAGTACGCAATAATGCTCATCATGAGGCACTTAATGAACTAAAGATGATAGTTCAACATCTTATAGATAGAAACTACAAAGGTGAAATTGAATATGAGATTTCATTTGAAAGTAAGGTAATAAAACTGGCTTCTTTATACAGATCGAGACTTATATCTCTTGTAGCTAATTGGATGCGAGTTGGTTATTGCCAGGGTAATTTCAATAGTGATAATTGTGCTGCTGGAGGCTTCACACTGGACTATGGACCCTTTGGATTCTGTGAATTATTTGATCCAAGATTTCAACCATGGACGGGGGGGGGTGAGCATTTCTCATTTTTCAACCAACCTTCTGCTGCGGAAATCAACTTTAAAACATTTTGTTCTTCTCTTCGTCCGTTACTCTCAGAAAGTGACCAAGATCTGGAAAAGCTAGAACAAATCGAAAATGATTTTTCAGAATTAATGAACAAAGAGTTGGAGAAAATGTGGGCAAACAAGCTAGGTTTAGAACATTACAATGAAACTCTTATTAATGAATTTTTTAATCTTATGGTCATTTCAAAAGCAGACTATACAATTTTGTTTCGTAAACTCTCTGAAGTACCTGATAACTTAGATTCTTTAAAAGCAAGTTTCTATTTACCCATTAATGATGAGCTCAATAATAGGTGGGAAGTCTGGCTTAAAAAATGGCAATCAATCTTGAAGAAAGAGACAAATATTAAAGCAAAATCGGTATCAATGAAATCTCTTAACCCAGTTTATACATGGCGCGAATGGATGGTCGTCCCTGCATATGAAGAGGCTGAAAAAGGTAATTACAACAATTTAAAGGAGTTACAGTCTGTTTTTAGCAATCCATATAAAAAACAACCCTCAGAAATAGATCAAAAATATAATCGACTAAAGCCAAGCCAGTATTTTAACTATGGAGGAGTATCTCATTACAGCTGTTCTTCATAAAAATTCAATCCTCAAAAATACGTATTGAATTAATTAGATAAAAATCTTATTTATTTATGGCCGTTGGCATCCCAACTACAGATACAACACTTACATGAAGAATAACCGGCTTTTTACCAATATTTTTCACCTAGTGGGCGTCACCATTATTACTCTCCACGAATGCATCACCTACTTTAAAGAAATTAATTTCTTCACCCTTAACATGCTTTAATTTGTCTCTAGTAACATGAATCAACATTGGGGAAGGATGAATATGAATTGGAGTTTTCAATCCTACTGGAATCTTCACTTTTAAGAGTCTTAATTAAGACTTACCATCAAGATAATTAAAGTTTTTGCCACTTAATCCTTTTGAAGTTTGAATAAGAGGAATTACATCAATTTTTTCTTCTGCTAGAGAAAACTTTGGAAGAAATAATGTCCCAATAAAAAAAAACAAAAAGGAATAATATATTTCAATTGCATTAGATATTTTTGTTTCACTAAATAGTAGTTAAATTTTCAAAAAAATAATTAACTTATTTATTTTTTATATAACTTTTCTAATTGCTTAATTTCAACTCTTAAATCATTACCTCTCTTATTTAATTTATTATTCTTATTTATTATTGGGATAATCCACCAAGCTTGAAGACCTAAAAAAACAAATCCTAGAATTAATAAATCAAAAGTACCAGGCCGCATATGAAAAATAAATTTTTTTATTGATAAATATATTCTAAAAGTTATTAGATATTTATGAGAATTTCAAATATTTCTAGGCTGCCTCTAATTCAATATTAAGTTCAATGCCTTTTGAAATGATTGCTTCTTTGAAATCAATAAGTTTATAAATTATTCTTTGTTTCTCCTGATCTGTTTTATAGATATCTTCTACAACCTCCTGAATTGCAAGTGTTACTTTTTGAAGTTTGATTTCTAAATCTTCCCGGTAGTTCATAAGCTTAACAAAATTATCTTTTTAATTAAAAAACAAAATAATTATTAGTAAATAAGTACTTTATCTTAAAAGCATTGACAGAAAATTAAAAAGAATATAATTTATAGTACAAATGTATTAATAGTCAATGAGTGCAAAAGGAACTAGCATGAGGTCTAATTACTGTTTTGGTTGTAGCTCTAGCTCACCAAATGGCTGCCTCCTTAATCCTGAAGGTAGTAGATTAATCTTTTTTGAGGAATGTAAAAATTCGCCAAAAAATAACCTAAAGATTCATACTCATATTTTCTATACAAATCATACTGGAGAACCTGCAGGGTTTAAATCCTCCGAAAGATTAAGTATTGATTCAGCTTGGGAAAAGTGGTACCTACTTTACCAAAAAGGATGGACAGAAGTCTCTCACGAATACGGATAAGTTTTCCATAATTTCCCTAAGTTAATATCCACAAGTAAATTTAGCCTCTATTCAAATTTAAATACAGTTTTTGAATTTATCCTAAAAGACAATTTACTGTTGGGAGGTTACTAATAAACCTTAAAGCTCAGGGTTATGCCTATAATTATTCGAAGATAGATTAAAGAAAAATCAAATTCTCAAAATTAATTTAAACTATTTTAATACTTCTCCTTATTGCTTTTAGTTCTAGCTAACTACTCAAATTTTTACCTTACTCATTTCAAAAAGAGAAGATATCCTTGTTAAACACAAAGCACTTCTACTCAGGTAGAAATACTCTATTAATTTCAAGTCAAAAGGAGGATAATTAAGGAGTAGAGATAAAGGAGGTCTTATGAAACTTACTAACCCCTTCACTGCACTCAAAAATTCAACTTCAGATATGTGGAGGATGCATGATTTTAGCTATCAATTACCGAAAGAGATAAGTCAAGATTATTGGAAAAAAGAATGTATAGACCATCCAACAAGTTCTCATTGCAAAGTTTACTAAAATATAAATTAAAGTATTTTAAAAGACCCTTTTCAGGGTCTTTTATTCTATGTAAAAAGATATTTTTTAATATAAAAAAGCCTTTTAATAATTCAATATCTAAATATGATTGGCAGTACATTTTCAGCGCACTTCTTTTAATCTTAGTTTTTATATTTACAGATTTAATTAGAGCTTTTGATAAAGATTTTTTTTACTTTGTACCAAGATTAATTAGTGAGCAACCCTATAGAATTTTTACATCAACTCTAGTTCATTCAGATTTAAATCATTTATTAAATAATCTTGGAGGAATAATCATTACTAGATATTTATTGATGAGACTTGGAATTGAAAGCAGATTTTTTTATCTGAAATTTATTTTAATTTGTTCTTTTTTAAATTTTATTATTACATGGATTTACGAGAAGATCTTATCATACTTTTTTAATATCTATCCCAACTATGCAGCTTTAGGATTTAGTGGAATAATTTATGCTTTATTTGGATTCTTACTATTAACCTCTTTTTATGGAAAGAGTTACTTTTTAGGCAAAAAAATTGGTTTAAAATCCAATTATGAAGTTCAAAAAATGTTAAAGGTAATATGCTTTATAGGATTGATTTTCTCTTTCTTACCGGGAATAAGTTTATTGGGCCACATAAGTGGATTTATTGCTGGATGTTATTTATTCTTAATCTGAAAAAATAATTCTTTATTGAACAATTTAAGTATTGTTATTTAGCTAGATATTGAACTATTACCTTTTACTCTTTACTTTTTAAAAAATCAATTTTGATATCAAAAGTAACCACTATTCCAATACTAATAAGCAATAATCCAATTACAATTTGGGGGGAAGGTAATACCATATAAAATCTATTTCCAACTACCCTATCGAATCTACCTCAGTATCGATGAAAGATTGAGTAATATTACCTCCGAATAAAGCAGCATTTTTAAAAATTGCAAAAGTAAAAAATGTTCTTGATATTTATTACGCAGTAGAAAATACAAATACTCAAAGACAAGAAAATGAAATTGTAGCGATTATGAAAAAACGTAATTCTGCAGGAGGGAAGTTAATCTCAACAAGTACGGCAATAGTTGATACTACAAAACAGTTTTCAAATCTTTATCTATTTTGGGAGAAGAAATAGTAATTAATACTCTAGATAATTTATACCTTTCCTCGTGAGTTTATATGCCTCAAAAACTCCTCTCACAATAATCTCTGATAAGTAAACACCCTTTTCTCTAAATTAGGGTGCTTTTTAATGAAAAATATCCTGAAATATACAACTGATAAATGTGACAGTTTAGCAACATTCCATTCGCCCCTTCCACGGAAATAAAATATAAGACATATTTTAAATGTGTGAAGGAGTGGTTTTACTAAAAAAGGGGAAACAAGGAAACACTTGATTTAGTAAATCCGATA
>QCKZ01000021.1 GCA_003214975.1 Prochlorococcus sp. AG-412-C21 | reverse complement strand
TGCTACCTTCAATAAATGTACCTCCTGCCATTAATAATTTTGAATCATATCCATGCATTGGTGATGGAACAACATTTAAAAAAGAATCTACTGGTGAAGAATTTTGAAAAGATTGACAAACTTTTTGTACCAAATCCGGATTATTCAATCTCACTGACTGAATAAGATCAGATCTATAAGTTGCTGGCTCTGGCAAAACCTTAAATCCCAAATTTTTAAAAACTGAGGCAATCAAATCAGCACCTTTTAGTGATTCGTGAACAATTTGTGGTGCTAAAAACAAACCCTGCAAAATTAATCTTCCTAGTCCAAAATTTATTCCTGCTGATGAACCAATACCTGGTGAAGTTAATCTAGAACATGCCATCTCAACCAACTCTGCATCTCCTGCAATGTACCCACCAGTAGGAACGATTGTTCCTCCCAAATTTTTAATCAATGATCCAGCAATTATATTTGCCCCTTTAGAAATTGGTTCACTATCTTCAACAAGCTCCCCATAACAGTTATCAACAAAACATATGCAGTTAGGATCAAGAGAATGAATCAAACTACAAATTTTCTCTATCTGATGATTCGTAAGAGATTTTCTCCAACTATATCCACAACTTTTTTGTATGAATACTAATTTGCATGAATGTTCTTTAAAAGAATGAACAATTTTCTCTTCAAAAGAATCAAAATTCTCGCAGATATTTATTTGCTTATATTCAATCTCAAAATCTTTAAGAGAGCCTTTACCTCCTCCCCTTATTCCTATCACTTGTTCTAATGTGTCATATGGTTGTCCTGTAAGAGATAACATAACATCTCCAGGTCTAAGAATTCCAAATAAGACGGAACTTATTGCATGCGTTCCACTTACAAATTGCATTCTCACAGCTGCCTTTTCAGCAAGAAACAATCTTGCAAAAACCGCATCAATTTTTTCTCTAGATATATCATCATGACCACTACCAGAGGATTGATTGAAATGAGTAGTAGAAACTTTTTCTTCCTTAAAAATTGTCAAAATATTTTCTAATTTATTGAAAACCTGATTGGATCTTTCTTGAAAAACTTTACTTAAACTCTCCTCTACAGAAAGAACAGCATTTTCAGCCAGTTTTGAGTTATTGTTTAGCGTCATTAATTATGAAAACTCATGTTATTTTTCAGAAGCTAAATTTCTTAATTCTGCGAGGAAGGCATTAGGTCCTCTACCATCAAAATAAGAAAGTTTTTTTGAAGCCTCATATAAATCAAGTAATTCTCCATCTAATTCTTCTGCCGTATAGTCTCTAATTCCCGCTATTACCTCAGCAAAGCGCTCTCTCCGAGTTGATTTATTTACAGTATAAGCTTCCATTACTTGAATTTTACATGATCTCCAAGGCCTATTCTGACAAAAATGTTCTGACAAGGCATAACTTAAAGCAGAAGCTTCTTCGTCTTCTATGTACCAATCAAAAGAAGAAGGAAGAGATTTTAATCCTGAAAAAATCTCAAATAACTCTCCTGCAGATAATGGCCTACCAGAATCATTTTTTAACGGTAATGCAGACTCTTGCAAAGATTTAAACAACTCTGGATAATCACTTTCTAAACGATCCCTGATTTTCTCTATGCCCTGATCAAGAATCATATTGACTTGAGCTAAAGCAAGAAAAACTTCAGGTCCAGGAGAAGATAACTTTCCATTCCTAAGATTAGAGATTTGAGAATTATGTACTTTACCCAAGTCAAGAATTTCAGAAAGCAATGGCAAAACTCTATGAGACCAACCATTCCTCTCATGCCAGAGATGTATCAAATGAGCCATAGCCCTTCGACCTCTAGATAATTTATCGCGATATCCGAGACTCACAAATAATTAAAATTATCAATAGTATAGTATGATAATATTACATATCGGTATTTTTGAAAATAGTATTTCAATATCATGAATTCAGTAATTTTCCAAGAAACAGCAAAATTTAAAAAACCTGTTCCAGCTGAAAAAGTCATAGAACTATCAGAAAAACTATTACAACCTTCCAAACATTCAAAAAAATATCCTCCAAGGCTGCATAAAACTTGGGGAACAATTGTTTTCATGGTGGTAATTCATGTTCTTTCTTTAATAGCAATACAACCAAAATTTTGGAGTCTACCGGCAGTTATATCATTATTCTTTTTTTATTGGTTAACTGCTTGTTTAGGAGTCACTCTTGGATATCACAGATTGTTATCCCACAGATCCTTCATAGTTCCAAGATGGTTAGAAAGATTTTTTGCTACCTGCGGAGCCATAAGTTGCCAGCATGGACCTATAGATTGGGTAGGTTTACATAGGCATCACCACTCTTTTTCAGATACAGAAGTAGATCACCATAACAGCAAAAAAGGTTTTTGGTGGAGTCATATGGGTTGGATGTTCAAAGATGTTGAAGCACTAAAAGCTGTGCCAAAACTAAGTGCAGATTTAATTAAAGATCCATATTATAGATTTCTAAATAAATATTTTTTATTTTTACAAATTCCTATTGGACTCTGTTTATACGCAATAGGTCAAAAATTAGGAGTTGGGGGTTGGGCTCTGGTGCTTTGGGGTATTCCATTGAGACTTGTGGTTGTTTATCACATAACTTGGCTAGTCAATTCTGCAACGCATTCTTGGGGTAAAGCGCCTTTTGAAAGTGGTGATTCATCAAAGAATAATGCATGGGTTGCTGCATTAACATTTGGAGAGGGCTGGCACAATAACCATCATGCATTTCCAAACTCGGCAAAACAAGGATTATTTAGAGGTCAAATTGATCTAACTTGGGAACATATTAAGATTCTTGCAAAATTAGGTCTTGCAAAAAAAGTAAAGTTACCCTCTAGGTCTTATTATTAAAAATATAGTTAAATATTTTCATGGCTAAAAGAGTACAAGTCGCATTAACTGAATCAATCGCCTCGCTCGGTAAAGAAGGCGACCTAGTTGAAGTAGCACCTGGATATGCAAGAAATTTTCTATTACCTTATGGCAAGGCAATGAATGTAACACCTGCTGTTCTTAAACAAATAGAAAGGAAAAAAGAAAAAGAAAAAATTGCTGCTGACAAATTAAAGCAAGAAGCTCTAGATTTCCAAACTGCATTAAAAACAATAGGTAGATTCACTATAAAAAAACAGGTTGGTGAAGATGGTGTATTGTTTGGAACTGTGACCAATGGGGATATTGCTGAAGCCATACAAGAAGCAACCAAAAAAGAAATTGATAGAAGAAACATCACAGTTCCTGATATTCATAATTTGGGTTCCTTTACGGCAAAATTAAAATTACATAAAGAAGTTAATGCAGAAATAAATATTGAAGTAACAAGTTAATCAATTTGTTGCATTATTTTGAAAAGTAGCCAGAGTATATATCTAAGCAATTAAAGATATGGTTTCAGTACCTTTTCCAAATAATGGGCAAAATAAAAACTTTAAAAAAGATTTTAATAGTGAAAATGCCGGGTTAGTACCTCCTCAAAACATTCAAGCGGAAGAAGCTGTTCTGGGTGGCATACTGCTTGACCCAGATGCGATCGGCAGAATTGCAGACTTAATAAAACCTGAAGCTTTTTATATAAATGCTCATCGAGAGATTTATAGAACATCATTAATGTTACATACCCAGGGAAAACCAACTGATTTAACATCGATGAGTGCATGGTTAGCAGATAATGGATCACTAGAAAAAATTGGAGGTAACAACAAATTAGTAGAACTAGTGGAAAATGTATCCTCTACAGCGTCAATAGAACAAGTTGCTAATTTAATTAACGATAAATTCATGAGGAGACAACTTATCAGATCTGGGAATGAGGTCGTTCAACTAGGTTTTGATCAGACTCAAGATACAAATGAAGTATTAGATAAAGCCGAGCAAAAAATATTTGAAATCAGTCAAGAAAAACCTTCAAAAGGTCTAACTCAAGCAGCTGAAATCCTTACAAGTACTTTCAATGAAATAGAGTCTAGATCTTTAGGAACTTCAGTAGCTGGAATTCCAGTAAATTTTTACGACCTTGATGCTATGACTCAAGGCTTTCAAAGAAGTGATTTAATAATCGTAGCAGGAAGACCTTCAATGGGAAAAACCTCAATGGTGCTAAATCTGGCGAAGAATGTTGCTCAATCTCAAGATTTACCTGTGTGTGTATTTAGCCTTGAAATGAGTAAAGAACAATTGACATATAGATTACTTTCTATGGAAGTAGGAATCGAAAGTGGCAGACTAAGAACAGGTAGATTGCAACAAGATGAATGGCCACTACTTGGAGAAGGTATAAATTCATTAGGTCAACTACCAATATTTATAGATGACAAACCTAACCTAAGTGTTTTAGAGATGAGATCTTTATGTAGAAGATTAATAGCTGAACAAAAAAAAGAACTTGGATTAATTGTGATTGATTACCTCCAATTAATGGAAGGAACAACTCCTGACAATAGAGTGCAAGAACTGTCACGGATAACAAGAGGCCTTAAAAGCATGGCTAGAGAATTAAAAGTTCCAGTTGTTGCTTTGTCTCAACTTAGTAGAGGAGTAGAGTCTCGAACAAACAAAAGACCAATGTTAAGCGATTTAAGAGAATCAGGTTCTATTGAACAAGACGCAGATTTAGTATTAATGATTTATAGAGATGAATACTATAATCCAGAGACTGAAGATAGAGGTATAACAGAGATTATTGTCACTAAACATAGAAATGGACCCGTAGGAACTGTTAAATTATTATTTGAACCTCAATTTACAAGATTTAGGAATTTAGCTAATTAAATCAATCCTAAAATGCAAGATCATCAATCACTAAATGAATCTTTTGACATAATCGTCATTGGAGGAGGACATGCAGGATGCGAAGCAGCTATAACAACAGCAAGATTAGGATTTTCAACAGCCTTATTTACAATCAATCTAGATAGGATTGCATGGCAGCCTTGTAACCCTGCAGTTGGTGGGCCAGCAAAAAGTCAATTAGTGCACGAAGTTGATGCATTAGGAGGAATTATTGGAAAATTAGCTGATGAAACAGCAATCCAAAAGAGGATATTAAATGCAAGTAGAGGCCCAGCTGTATGGGCATTAAGAGCTCAAACGGATAAAAGAGAATATTCAAAAAAAATGATCGAAATACTACAAAATACAGATAATTTATCCTTGAAAGAGGCAATGATTACTGAACTTGATATTGCAAAAAATGAGGTAATTGGATTGAACTCAAAAAAAATCATACAAAAACGAATAAAAGGTGTAAAAACTTTCTTTGGTAGTTATTATTCAGCGAGATCAGTTATCATTACAGCTGGTACTTTTTTAGAAGGAAGAATATGGATAGGAAATAAATCAATGTCAGCTGGCAGATCTGGTGAACAAGCGGCACAAGGTCTTACTCAAAACTTACACGAAATTGGAATAAAAACAGAACGTTTAAAAACAGGAACTCCAGCAAGAGTAGATAAAAAAAGTATCTTTTTTGATGAATTAGATATTCAACCAAGTACAGCAGGTGATAAATATTTTTCGTTTGACCCAGATATCAAAAATAATATGCCCCAGGTTAGTTGTCACATAACAAGAACAACTTCTAAAACACATCAACTAATTCGAGATAATTTACATTTAACTCCCATTTACGGTGGTTTTATTGATAGTAAGGGGCCAAGATATTGTCCATCGATTGAAGATAAAATCGTTAAATTTGCTGATAAAGAATCACATCAAATTTTCTTAGAACCAGAAGGAATTAATACTCCTGAAATATATGTTCAAGGATTTTCTACAGGTTTACCCGAAAATATTCAATTAAAACTTTTAAGAACCTTACCTGGATTAAGTAACTGTAAAATGTTGCGACCAGCATATGCTGTCGAGTATGAATATATACCTGCAACACAGCTCCAAACATCACTAGAAACAAAAGAAATTGAATATTTATTTAGCGCTGGGCAAATTAATGGAACTACTGGTTATGAAGAAGCAGCTGCACAAGGATTGGTTGCAGGAATCAATGCGACAAGAAAACTAAACAAAAGAGATCCAATAATCTTTACCAGGGAAAGCAGCTATATAGGAACAATGATTAATGATTTAATTACTAAAGATCTCAAAGAACCATACAGAGTTCTTACTAGTAGGAGTGAATATAGGTTAACTCTAAGAGGAGATAATGCAGATAGAAGATTAACCCCATTAGGTTATCAAATAGGGCTAATTGATGAGAAAAGATGGTCGGCTTATGAAGAAAAAATGAAATTACTTGAAGAAGAGAAATTAAGACTAACAAACACCCGTTTAAAAAATAGCGATGAAATAGCGAAAAAAATAGAATTAGACACAGGATCAAAAATCAAAGGCTCAACAACTTTGAAAGAACTCTTAAAAAGACCAAACTTTCATTATTCAGATCTAATTAAATATGATTTGACTGAAAAAGATCTTGCTTCTTCGATACAGGAAGGTGTTGATATAGATATTAAATACGAGGGTTATCTTAAAAGACAACAAAACAACATTGAACAAATAAATCGTCAAAGCTGTAAATCTTTGCCTCAAGAAATAAATTATGAAAAGATAGATACATTATCTTTAGAAGCTAGAGAAAATTTGAATAAGATAAAGCCAAAAAATTTTGGTGATGCTTCAAAAATTCCTGGAGTTAGCAAAGCTGATTTAACTGCATTACTTGTTTGGCTAAAAATAAGAGAAATAAAAAAAGAAAAGGCAAATATTTTTCCTGAAAAAAAGTTATCATCATAAAAGCAATCTCAAAGAGCACTGAATAATAAACTTTTTAAGTCACCAAAAATATTATGGGAAGAAAAAGCCTCTACTTTTTTAGGTAAAAATTCACTACCAAAAATATCTGGTCCATGGAAATTAATGCTGCTTGGGGATGGAAGTCCAACTAGACATCTGCAGCTTTTAACTAATCAAGAAACAAAAATTAAATTAATTGCAATGCAATTAGATCCTCTATTCAGCCAAGATGGGCCAAAAGAATTGAATCAGTTAAATGGCCCTTTAATTAGAAGACAGGTATGGATTAAAAACAATAATAAAAACTTAGCTTGGGCTGAAAGTTGGTGGAATGCAGAACAAGTAAGTGAAAATTTAAAAGCTAAAGAAGAACCAATTTGGAAAAATTTGACGCAAGACAGATCAGAATTATTTAGAGAAGTTGATAGAATTTCACTTGTGAATTCAAAATGGTTAGAAGATCAATTTTGTTGTAAAGGTCCTTTCTGGTCAAGAAATTATAGATTTTTTCGTGACAAAAAGCCCCTAACAATTATTAGAGAAGTTTTCAATCCACATTTAGAAAGTTTACTAGGTTCTTCTGGAATTAAAGAATTTGCAAATCTATACTCTTCTTCTTCTTGATCTAGGTAGATTTCTTGATTTTGATTGACCTCGTTGGTTGAATTTATCTCTTGGTGTATAATCCTCTGTTTCTGAAGCTCTTTGCCATCTTTCAACTTTGAAATCCATTTCATCTGGCCAATCTTCCTCATTACTTTCTTTCCCATAAGGTAATTTTTTTTGCTCAGTTGTCTTTAAATTCTGTGGTTGCCGTAAAGATATTGCTTCTAAAGGTCTTTTTGAATGAGGTTTAGCAAATTTATGAGAATTTGATTCTCTAGTAAATGTCTTAATATCACTTTTATCGTCGTAAGAATTGTCATCATCATACCAATCATCATTATCTTCATCAAAAAATAAATCCACTTTTTCAGATACCCATCTTCCTACTTTCTTAACACTTTTACTTGTAATTCCTTGAAAATCTGAATTCCTTCTTTTTCCTGGCCTAGCCCCAGATACTCCATCAACGAATTGTCTTCCAGTTTCAAAAATTTTACCAACTTGTTTATCAACAATATTTCTATCTAAACTATTTCTAGGATTTCTAATTCTTCTTGAATCCATAAATTATTATGTTTTTCAAATATAAATTACATCAAAAAAATAAATAATTCCAAATATAGAAACAAAAACACATCTTATATTTTTAATCAAACAAAATTAAACAGTTTTTATTCCATGATCCATTAAAGAAATTTACGCAACATTTTTTACAGGCAATATTCTTTATTCTTTTCCTATAAAAAAATTTCTCACCACAATTTTGACACGTTCCTATATATTTTAATTCTCTCCTTTCAATAGGAAATGAGTGCCTTACAGAAATTTTAAAATTCATCTCTTTCAAATTTATTTCATTCATCTTTCCTAAGAAATTTGGACCATGTACCTCATTTTTTTTTAATATCCTATCTACCCATGCATGAATCATTTCATGACATAAAGTACTGTTTATTTCACTAGTAGATAATTTACTCAAAATAGGTTTCGATAAGATAATTTCAGAATCTACATGCCCATTAATTCTTTTTCTTTTATAAAAACCAGCAGTAGTTTTTAATCTATTGTCACTCCATCTAACTTTTACTAAAGGTTGATTATTAACTGTTAAAGAACTTTCAAAATATTGGCTATTAAATCTATGAAATAAAGGTAAAAGAGGAATTACGGCCATTATGAATTAAAATTAATATTATTTTGACAAAAAAAGCCATCAAAAACGATTTCTTTTCTTAAAGTAATAAAAAACTTAAATCAACATGGACGCAACACTAGTCAAAGATATCGGAATTAAAGCATTATTAGTTGGCGGAGCAGCACTAGTTTCTTTTTGGACTTTTAATGCAGTCAAATTAGTTATAAGCGCAAGGGGAATTAATCCATTAGTAAGAAAGTTTTTTGATCAAATAGCTGCAGGTAGAATTGATGCAGCTTATGGTTTGACTACAAAAACTTATAAAACTCATGTCAAGCGCCAAGACTTTCTTAAATTCTTAGCTAGTTTAAACCTCAATAAATACAGAAATTTAAAATCAGGAAGACCTAGAGTCCAAGAAGATCAAATTATAATAACTTTAAATTTAAAATCAGAAGATAAACAAGATGAGCTTCCATTAGATTTTACTTTCGCAAAAACTGACAATGATTGGAAAATAGACAGAATAGCTAAAGTGAATTAATAATTTCTTGTGAGGTAAAAAGAATTGCTTAAAGAAGAAATCATAAATCAATTAGAATTACACCCCAGTAGATTAGATAAAGAAAAAATTATCTCAGAAGCAATGGAAAAAGGTCTAGATAATTTTTTTGAAGGAATCCGTATGGCACTTGATCCATTGGTAACTTTTGGTGTAAAAATTGTTCCTGAGAAAGAGAATGAAAAAAGTCAAAATTTTTTATGGAAAGATTTTAAAGAATTAGCCAATAAGCTTATTCAAAGAGAACTTACTGGGCACGCTGCTCGCGATGCAATTCTTACTGCTATGGAATCTGCAAAAAAAGAAGAGTGGAATGGATTTTATAGACGAGTTTTAATTAAAGATCTTAGATGTGGTGTATCTGAAAAAACAATCAACAAGATAGCAAAGAAATTTCCCAAATATGCGATCCCTATTTTTTCTTGTCCTTTAGCTCATGACAGTGCAAATCATGAAAAAAAAATGATAGGAGAAAAGCAAATTGAAATCAAATTAGATGGTGTGCGCGTCTTAACTATTATTAGACAAAATAAAGTAGAAATGTTTTCTCGTAATGGAAAACAATTCCATAATTTTGGTCATATTATCTCAGAAATAGAAAAAGTCTTAAAACAAGATCCTGCACCTTATGACTTAGTCCTAGATGGTGAAGTAATGAGCGCTAACTTTCAGGATTTAATGAAACAAGTACATAGAAAAGATGGGAAACAAACCAAAGACGCAGTTCTCCACCTATTTGACTTATGTCCCCTTGAAAACTTTCAAAAAGGGAGATGGAACACAAGTCAAACAAAAAGAAGTGTATTAGTAAAAGAATGGGTAGCAAAACATTCTATGCTTCTAAAACATATACAAACTCTTGAATGGGAAAATGTAGATCTTGACACCATTGAGGGACAGAAAAGATTTGTAGAGCTTAATAAATCTGCTGTAGAGGGTGGTTACGAAGGAGTAATGATTAAAGATCCTGATGCTATTTATGAATGTAAAAGAACACACAGTTGGTTAAAAGCAAAACCTTTCATTGAAGTCACTTTAAAAGTTGTATCGGTTGAAGAAGGCACAGGTCGTAATAAAGGCAGACTCGGAGCAATACTATTAGAAGGAGAAGATGATGGGTATGAATACAGTCTTAGTTGCGGAAGCGGATTTAGTGATATCCAACGTGAAGAATATTGGTCAAAACGTAATGATCTCATTGGTCAACTTGTAGAAATCAGAGCTGATGCTAAAACTAAATCCAAAGATGCGGTGGCTTTTAGTCTTAGGTTTCCTAGATTCAAATGCTTTAGAGGATTTAAGGCTGGAGAAAAAGTTTAAATAATAATATTCAACAAAGTAGTCAATGAAAAATGTGGTTTTTAATTAAAAAAACTTACAATTATACCTATAAAATACAAGAATAATTACGCGAAATTTTAGTGAGACTTATGGCAAAGAAAAAAGTTTTCAACTTCATTAAAACACCTTGTGGACAGGCAAAATATATCGAATTAGAAGCCAACAAAACTTTACTAGGTAAATTTAGACTTTTGTGGTTTATCTTAATTGCATCTATTAGGGATTGGAATATTAAAGAGTAAATTCTTAGGAGTTTTCAAAATATTCTCTGGAGTATTTAGCAGAGAAATATACAACTAAAAAAGTTGAAATAATTCCAACAATAGTGATATATAAATTATTTGGTGATTGCACATTTTTTAACTCCTGGATACTTTTTGCCAAACTACCTATTGAGCAATAAAGAAAAGTTCCTGGAATTATTCCTAGAAGACCAAGAGCGAAATCTCTAAATTTAACATTATTCAAACCATAAAAATAATTAAGAATACTGAAGGGAAATATCGGCGATAATCTCGCTAAAAAAATTAATTTAAGTCCGCCTTTTTCTACTACTTTTTCCATAACACTTAATTTTGGATAACGACTAAAAAGATTTTTTAGCTTTTTTGCAAAAAAACTTTTTGATACAAAAAAAGCAACTGATGCTCCTATGGAAGCAGAAATGAAAACGATAATTGATCCTAAATATGAGCCATATACAAACCCTGATAATAAAGATAGCCAAGAAGCGGGAAGTATTAATAAAACAATTAAAATATAAATGCAAACAAACGAAAAGATCCCAATTCCAGTATTAAAAAAAAAAGACAAATTATAAATATTTTCAAGAAATATATTCATTCTCAATTCAAAAGTTCGAGTTTTTTAGTAATTCTCTCCATTTGTACCGAACCCTCGTTTAATTTAAATCTACATTCATCAACAATATCTTTTGGAGCCTTATCCACGAAATTTTTATTAGATAATCTCTTATTTAAATTATCTAATTCAATAGTCACCTTTTTTAAATCCTTGTTTAACCTTTCCTTTAATGCATCTATATTTACAAAATCCTGAAAAGGTAAGTAAACTTCTAAATCACTAATTATCCCAGAAAAAGATTTAGCAAACTCTTTTTTATCAACAGCATTAGGTTTAAAAATAAATACTTCAGAAGATTTAGTTAAGGTTTGAATATCATCAACTAAAATTTTTAGAAAATCAATCAATTCATCATTATCTGAAATTAAGTAAACAGGAACTTTTTCTGATGGCTTGAGGCCTAATTCAGCTCTTAAATTTCTAATCAATCTAATAATTTCAAAGAGTTGCTGAAAGGAATTATCAAGCTTATTATCAACAAATTTATTTTCTTGGGTTGGCCATTTTTGAAGAGATAATAATTCTTTATCTGGTTTAAGTTGAAGTATATGCCAAAGTTCTTCAGTAATGTGCGGCATAAAAGGATGAATCATCACCAAAATATCATTGAGCACTTTTATTAAAACCTTTTCAGATATTTGTCTATTATTAGTCTCTTTATTATTAAACCTTTGTTTAGCAAATTCTACATACCAGTCACAAAAATCATTCCACGTAAATTCATATAGAAGTTTCGCAGATTCTCCTAATTTATATTCTTTCAACAAAGCAGAGACTTTTTTGTTTACCTGATTCAATTTCGATAAAATCCACTTATCACATAACTCTAAAGAAGTTTCATCACTCTCATTAAGCGAATAATTATTATTAGAAGTTTTATTAATTAACACAAATTTAGTTGCATTCCATAATTTATTCGCAAAATTTCTTGAAGCTTCAACAGTTGAAGATGTATCTTTTTTCCTATCAAAATCAAGCCGGATATCTTGTCCAGCGCCTGCAACTTCTCTAATTAAAGCAAATCGTAGAGCATCAGAACCATATTTATCAATTAATAGTATTGGATCAATACCATTACCTGAACTTTTACTCATTTTTTTATTGTTTTCATCTCGAACTAGACCATGAATATAAACATCCTTAAAAGGAATATTATTCGTAAAAGTATTCCCCATCATTGTCATTCTCGCCACCCAGAAGAAAATAATATCGAAACCAGTAACAAGAACACTATTTGGATACCATTTTTTAAAATCCGGATCATTTGTATTTGGCCAACCAAGGGTTGAGAAAGGCCATAAACCACTTGAAAACCATGTATCCAAAACATCTTTATCACGAACCAATTTAATATTTAATCCAAATTTTTTATTAGCTTCGATTAAGGCATCCTCTTCTTTTCTTGCAACGATATATGGAGTATTTTGTTCTATTGAGTCTTGAGATTCATCTAAAACATACCATGCTGGTATTTGGTGCCCCCACCACAATTGCCGACTGATACACCAATCATTAATATTCTCTAACCAATCTTTATAAACTTTCTCCCAGCGTGGAGGAATAAACGATGGTTTTTTAGAATCAATTTCATTAAGACATCCTTGTGATATTTCATCCATTTTCAAAAACCATTGTGTTGACAATAAAGGTTCAATTGGCACCTTACCTCTATCAGAAAAAGGAACAGTATGTTTATAATCCTCTATCTTTGTCAAAAGGCCTAAGTTATCCAATTCTTTGATAATTTTCTTTCTAGCCTCATATCTATCTAAATTTTGAAAAATACCTGCATTAATATTTAAAGTTCCATCTTTGTTCATTACATTAATCTGTTTTAAATTATGCCTTTTTCCTATTGCAAAATCATTTGGATCATGGGCTGGAGTAACCTTCACACAACCTGTACCAAAATCTTTATCAACATGTGAATCAGCGATAATAGGTATTTCTCTATCAACGAATGGGACTTTTACTTTGACACCAATAAATTCTTTATATCTTTCATCATCAGGATTAACTGCCACAGCAGTATCACCCAAAAGAGTTTCTGGTCTTGTTGTTGCAACTTCTAAGTATTTATCTAACTGTTCACCACTTTCAGAAATTAAAGGGTATTTAAAATGCCATAAATGACCATTTACTTCTTGCATTTCAACTTCAAGATCACTTACAGCAGATTGAGATTCAGGGCACCAATTAACCAAATATTCGCCTCTATAAATTAAATTCTTTTTATAGAGAATATTAAAAGCCTCAATAACTGCTTCATTTAATTTTTGATCAAGAGTAAATCTTTCTCTAGTCCAGTCAACTGAATATCCTATCCTTTTTAATTGAGAAACTATTCTTCCACCACTTTGTTCTTTCCAGTTCCATGCTCTTTTAAGAAATTCATCTCTTCCAATATCCTGGCTTGTTTTGCCTTCACTTTTTAATTGTTTTTCGAGAATAGTTTGAACTGCTATTGAAGCATGATCAGTTCCCGGTAAACACAAAACATTCTTACCTAAAAGTCTTTGAAAACGTACTACAACATCTATCAAAGCCGTATTAAATGCATGCCCCATATGCAAAGATCCAGTTACATTTGGTGGCGGAATAACAACACAAAAAGGCTCCCCATCATCCTGAGGGTTAGGACTAAACGCCTTTAGACTTTCCCATTTTTCTTGCCACTTTTTCTCTACTTCAAAAGGTGAATAATTCTCTAAAGATAATTGATCATTCATCTCTGTCATGTGCAAATTTTATTTCAATAAACTTTTTATTTATTTTATCTTGAGAGCAGCCAATTAATGAAAATAATATTAGTTTGCAAAAAAAGACACATCCATTCTACAAAAGTTTGAAGCCAGAACCACAGGAACAACGTTTTGCATTTTTTGGTGTTGAAATAAGAAATCCACCACCGCTCAAATCACCGTAATAATCTAATTTTAAATCTTTCAGTAAATTAAACTTTTTTACATCCGCGTATAAAGTTACTCCTTCAGTTCTTGAAATAGGGGATCCATTAAATGTACCTGGCCTTAATTTAATATGCATCCATCCTTCGGAACAATTTTTATCCTCTACCAAATCAATCGACATTTCTCCTGGAGAACCTCCAAAAGAAGCTTGCCTAGAAAGTTCTGAAGCAGCGCTTTGACTGATTGAAAGATTGACGATCTCAGTCATTAGAAAAATAATAAATGGGCGATCCAGGGTTCGAACCAGGGACATCCTGCTTGTAAGGCAGGCGCTCTACCGCTGAGCTAATCGCCCTTATAATAGATCATTCTAATAGATGAAGTTGAAAAATTTATACTAAGTATTTAAATATTTCATGATTGAGGCAAAATTTAATTAATAAAATATATCCTATGTCCTCAAACAATAGATATAAATTGGAAAACAATTCCGATTTAGAGACTATAAATAGTTTTAAAATCTTAATATCTAATATCAAAGCATTAAAAGATAAAACTTGGGGCTGCCCATGGCAGAAAATACAGTCTCATGTATCGTTGATCCCATTTTTGTATGAAGAAAGTAATGAATTTATAGATGCGATATATGAAAAAAATGCAGATAACATATGTGAGGAGTTAGGAGATCTTTTATTACAAGTAATGCTTCATGCTGAAATCGGTTACGAAGAAAAAGAATTTGCACTAAATGATGTTATAAAAAATCTAAACAAGAAAATTATTAATAGACATCCATATATTTTTAACAAAAAAGAAAAAGTATCCTTAAAAAAATCACAACAGATTTGGGGAAATATAAAAAATTTAGAAAAAGAAGCACCTCATATGAAATCTTCAATTAGTCGAAATTTAAATTTGAAAATTAAAAATTTACCGCCAACGGTTGGAACAGATAAAATCACAAATGTTGTTAAAGAACATGGTTTCAAGTGGGAAAGTACTGATGAGATTTTTAAAAAATTAGAAGAAGAGATTAATGAATTAAAGGAAGCAATTAACAGTAAAAATGATCCAGAGATAAAAAATGAATTTGGGGATATTTATTTTACCCTTCTGAATCTCTCAAACTTTTTAAAGATCAATCCTGAATCAGCTCTTCAAAAAACTAATATAAAATTTTTAGACAGATTTTCAATCGTCGAAGAGCATGCAGGAGATAATATTAAAAAACAAACTCCCAAAGACTTTCAACGGCTTTGGCAAATAGCCAAGCAAAAACTGGCAGGAAAAATTCCTAAAAGCAAATGACAAATATTACAACATGGATAGATGAATATCATAAAGGCTCAAGATTCGGCCTAAATGGGAAAATTCTAATTAAAAAAACCTCAAAATATCAAGAAATTATTGTTATTGAAAATGAATATTATGGTAAAGCTTTAATGTTAGATGGTTGTTGGATGACATCATTAAAAGACGAGAAATATTATCATGAGTGTCTTGTGCATCCTGCATTAAGTAGCATTGACGAAAAATCTAATGTACTAATTATTGGCGGTGGTGACGGAGGTACTATAAGAGAATGCGTTAAATATTCTCAAATATCAAAAATTGATCTAGTAGAAATTGATGAGGAGGTAATCAAAATATCTAAAAAATATCTAAAAGAAATTGGAGGCGAAGCATGGAATGACAAAAGATTAAAAATACATGTTGATGATGGTGTTAAATGGGTAAAAAAAACAAGAGATAATTTTTACGACGTTATATTTGTAGATTGTTCAGATCCCTCAGAATTTTCAAATTTATTATTTTCAGATTCTTTTTATAAAGAATGTAAAAGAATACTTACACCAAAGGGGTTATTAGCAACGCAAAGCGAATCTCCTGAATCCTTCAAAAATATTCACATAAATATTTTGAAAACCCTAAAAAATATATTTAAAGTTTCTGAAACTATGTATTCCTTTGTGCCTATATATCCAAGCGGGATTTGGAGTTGGACATTCGCATCTTCAGAAGATCTAAATTTATCAAAGCAAAATTGCAATGAAGCCCTCAGAATAGAAAAAGGATGTGAGATTTGGAATTTAAATTTTCAAAATGCAGCATTCAAAATGATGCCAAATAAAATTGTAAAAGAACTAGATTCATAAGATGACAAAAAATTTATTTGATAACGAAAATGCAATTTATATGGGAGCAAAAAGAAGTCCTGAGAATTGCTCAATTGGTATATTTGGAGTTAATTATGACGGGACATGTTCGTTTAAACCAGGAGCAAGATTTGGTCCAGAAGCAATAAGACAAGTCAGTTCTTGTTTAGAAACATATTGTCCAAAAATAAATAAAGACTTAGAGGATATTATGTATGTTGATTTTGGGTCAATACTAATTGATAAAAATGACTCAAAGTCCGTTATTGAATCGGTAAAATCAGCAACAAATTTTTTAATTAATAAAAGCCTTAGTCCTATTATGCTTGGAGGCGAACACTCTATTACCAGAGGTGCTATTGAAGCATTAGTAAAAAAATATCCAGATTTGATATTAGTTCAACTTGATGCTCATGCAGACTTGAGAGAATCATATATAGGAAATAAACATAGTCATGCTTGTGCCATGAAAAGATGCCTAGAGGTGCTACCTAAAAAGAAAATTTTGCAAGTAGGAATAAGAAGTGGGACAAAAGAAGAATTTCAAATTATGCATGACAATAATCAATTAGTTAACTTTTTTCCAGGCGGAAATGCACAAGAGTTAAAACAGGCTCTTTTACCATACTCTACGTCTCCAATCTATTTAACAATAGATTTAGATTGGTTTGATCCCAGTTTATTAGCAGGAACGGGAACTCCAGAACCAGGAGGATTTTTTTGGAATGATTTTGAAGAAATCCTTAAAATTTTAAAAGACTTTAGAATTGTGGCTTCAGATATTGTGGAATTATCTCCAGAAATTGATAAAAGCGGAGTTAGTAGCATAGTTGCAGCCAAAGTACTGAGAAGCTTAATTTTGTCATTAGAAAATATGCAATAAAAAATTCCTAAACTAAAGTGTAGAAATACTAAATTAAAATTAAATATTTCATGGATTTGCTTAAAAGTCCTCTGTATTCAAAATATGTTCAATCCAATGCAAAATTAGTGGATTTTGCAGGTTGGGAAATGCCCATATCATTTTCAGGATTAATCAAAGAGCATGAATCAGTTAGATCTTCAGCTGGATTGTTTGATATTTCTCATATGGGTGTAATTTCTATTAAGGGAATCAATCCAAAGGATTATATTCAAAAATTTTTTCCTACTAATTTATACTCCTTTTATCAAGGTGAGGGGCTTTATACAGTAATGCTCAATGAAAAAGGAGGAATAATAGATGACTTAATAATTTATGATCTGGGTATACAAGAAAATGACATATCAGAAATATTGTTAATAGTTAATGCAAGTAGATATGAAGTAGATTTTCAGTGGATAAAAAATAATTTAAATAAATATGAAATTTCGATAACAAACTTTAAAAAAGACAAGGTCCTTTTAGCACTACAGGGGAAAAACTCATTCGATTTATTTGAAGAATGGATTAAATCATCGATATCACATATCCCTAACTTTGGATGCGAATATAAAATTTTTGAACATATTTCGCCTAAAGAAAAAATCTTCGTTTCCAAAACAGGATATACAGGTGAAAATGGTCTAGAAATACTTTTATCTAAAAAAGCAGCAATTAATTTATGGGATTTCTCAATTTCCAAAAATGTTGCTCCTTGTGGTTTAGGAGCTAGAGATACTCTTAGACTTGAAGCAGGCATGCATCTTTATGGCCAAGACATAAATGAAGAAACTTCTCCTTATGAAGCAGGGTTAGGCTGGCTAGTTCATCTAGAAAATAATCACAAATTCTTTGGAAGAAGATTTCTTGAAGAACAGTCAAGAATAGGTATTCAAAAAAAGTTAGTTGGTCTCTCAATTGAAGGTAAAGCAATAGGAAGAAAAGGGTGCGCAGTACTTAAAGGTGAAGAGAATATTGGAACCATCACAAGCGGCAGTTGGTCTCCAACTAAACAACAAGCTATAGCTTTTGCATACATCAATACTTCTCATGCCTTAATAAATAATGAAGTTGAAATATTAATAAGAGGCAAAAAATTCAAAGGGGTTATAACAAAAAAAGCTTTTTATAAAAAGAATTATTAACTAAATTTACCCTTGAAGAATTAATATAAGTTATTGACAAATAAATCATACTTAGATGAGAAACAAAATTTGTAAAGAACTCAATAATACAGATATTGGTAAATTAGTTAGTCTATGCGGATGGGTAGATAGAAGAAGGGATCATGGTGGTGTAATTTTTATTGATTTAAGAGACCATAGTGGATTCTTACAAATAACAATTAACCCTGATGATGGAGCAAATCTATTTAAAAAGGCAGAAAATCTAAGAAATGAGACGGTAATAATGGTTAGCGGAATTATTAATGAAAGGCCCAAAGATTCAATAAATAAAAATTTAAGTACTGGAGAGTTAGAGCTTAAGGTTAAAGATTTGCAAATTCTAAACCAAATTAAAAAAAACTTACCTTTTCCTGTGTCTATACATGATTATGAAAATACAAAAGAGGAACTCAGATTAAAATATAGATATCTAGATTTAAGAAGGGGAAAATTACTAGAAAATTTAAAAACAAGACATAAAATTATTAAAGTTGCTAGAGAATTTCTTGATAATTTTGGATTTACAGAAGTAGAGACTCCATTACTTACAAAATCAACTCCAGAAGGTGCTCGCGATTTTCTTGTTCCTGCACGTCTTTCGAATGGAGAATTTTTTGCTCTACCTCAATCCCCACAACTATTTAAACAACTTTTAATGGTTGGAGGCTTGGACAAGTATTATCAAATCGCAAAATGTTTCCGTGATGAAGACTTAAGGGCAGATAGACAGCCAGAGTTTACTCAATTAGATATTGAGATGAGTTTTATTAGTGAAGAAGAAATAATTTCTTTTAATGAAAGTCTGATAAAAAAAATATGGAAAGAAGTATTAAATATTAATTTTGATAATGCTTTTCCAAGAATGTCATGGCAAGCAGCAATGGAAAATTACGGCACTGATAGACCAGATACTAGATATCAAATGTTATTAAAAGATTTAGGAGAAGTATTAGGTGATATTGGCTTTAATATTTTCACCAAGGCAATTAAGTCTGGAGGTTCTATAAAATCCATAACCGTCAAAGGAGGTAATTCAAGTATTAGCAACGTAAGAATTAAACCAGGAGGTGATATCTTCCAAGTAGCTCAAGATGCAGGAGCAGGTGGTTTGGCCTTTATAAGGGTCAAAGGAGATGAGCTTGAGACTATTGGAGCAATTAAAAATAATTTAAATGAAGAGCACATAGCTGATATTTTAAGAATCACAGAATCACAAGATGGAGACTTAATCCTCTTGGGAGCTGGAGATAAACAAATTGTCAACCAGTCATTAGATAGAGTTAGACAATACATCGCAAAAGACTTAAATCTCATAGATAAAAGTAAATGGAATTTCTTATGGGTAACTGATTTCCCAATGTTTGAGAGAAATGAAGAGGAAAATAGATATGAAGCTTTACATCATCCTTTTTGTTCTCCTAAAAATATACAATCTAAAGATTCTGAAAACTTGAAAAAAGAAATCGAGAACTCTATAGCCAACGCTTATGACTTAGTTCTTAACGGCTTGGAGTTAGGAGGAGGCTCTTTACGTATTCATGAAGCGAACTTGCAAAGAGAGGTTCTTAAAACGGTAGGACTAACCGATAAAGAAATTGATGAAAAATTTGGATTTTTAATTGAAGCCTTAGAAATGGGTGCTCCTCCCCATGGCGGAATAGCGTTTGGTTTAGATCGTATTACCATGCTGATCATAGGTGCAGATTCAATCAGAGAAACTATTGCTTTTCCAAAAAATCAACAAGCAAAATGTCTTCTAACAGATGCACCTTCAAATGTCTCCGAATCACAATTAAAAGAATTAGATATTGAAATAACAATTGATGAATAAGAATATATATGGATGTTCTAAAAGTTTTTTGTTTAAATAAAATATAAGGAGGCTGAGCTTAATTAAAAATATTTAATGTCAAAATTTGTTTTTGTTACCGGAGGTGTAGTTTCCAGCATTGGCAAAGGAATTGTTGCTGCAAGCTTAGGGAGATTATTAAAATCTAGAGGATATAGTGTCTCAATATTAAAACTAGATCCATATCTCAATGTTGATCCAGGCACAATGAGCCCTTTCCAACATGGAGAAGTTTTTGTAACGGAAGATGGAGCCGAAACAGATCTAGATTTAGGACATTATGAGAGATTCACTGATACTGCGATGAATAGATTAAATAGCGTCACTACAGGATCTATTTATCAAGCAGTAATAAACAAGGAAAGAAGAGGTAGTTATAATGGTGGCACTGTGCAAGTAATACCTCACATCACTGGAGAAATAAGAGAGAGAATTCATAGAGTAGCAGCTAACAGCAATGCAGATATTATTATTACTGAAATTGGTGGGACAGTAGGTGATATTGAATCTTTACCTTTTTTAGAGGCAATAAGAGAATTTAAAAATGATGTGAATCGGAATGATGTTGCATATATACACGTAACATTACTGCCTTACATCAAAACCTCTGGCGAAATAAAAACTAAACCAACACAACATTCAGTGAAAGAATTACGATCAATTGGAATTCAGCCAGATTTACTTGTATGCAGAAGTGATAAATCTATAAATGAAGGTCTTAAACAAAAGCTTAGTGGATTTTGTGGAGTAAATATTAACTCTGTAATTGAAGCATTAGACGCAGATAGTATTTATTCTGTCCCTCTTTCTTTAAAAAAAGAGGGTTTGTGCAAAGAAACACTGAAGTATCTAGAACTTGAAAATAAAGAATGTGATTTACAAAATTGGGAAAAACTAATTCACAATCTAAGAAATCCTGGAGCTCCAATAAAAGTTGCTCTAGTAGGAAAATATATTGAGCTTGGAGATGCATATTTATCCGTTGTTGAAGCTTTAAGACATGCATGTATTGAACAAAAGGCTTTATTAGATTTACATTGGGTAAGCGCTGAAATGATAGAAAAAAATTCAGCTGAAACTTACTTAAATGAAGTTGATGCAATTGTTGTTCCTGGTGGATTTGGAAATAGAGGAGTCAATGGAAAAATTTCTGCAATAAAATTTGCAAGAGAAAATAAAATTCCATTTTTAGGGCTTTGCCTTGGTATGCAATGTGCAGTTATAGAGTGGGCTAGGAATGTAGCTAATCTTCCAGATGCATCTAGTTCAGAACTAGACCCAAACACTCCAAATCCAGTGATACATTTGTTACCAGAACAGGAAGATGTAGTTGATTTAGGTGGGACAATGAGACTTGGAGTTTATCCATGTAGACTGACAAATAATACAATTGGGAAAAACTTGTATGATGAAGACGTTATTTATGAGAGACATCGACATAGATATGAATTTAATAATTACTACAAACAGAGTTTTTTAAATTCTGGATACAAAATTAGTGGTACATCTCCAGATGGCAGATTAGTAGAGTTAATTGAATTAGAAAATCATCCTTACTTCTTGGCATGTCAATATCATCCCGAATTTTTATCAAGGCCTGGCAAACCACATCCTTTATTTAAAGGTTTAATAAAAGCCTCTCAAGAAAATTTAACTCAATCAAATTAATATTCCTTATTTTTTTGAATGAAAAAATGACAAATTTTTTACCTTTAGTAGAGCAATTTCATTCATTACAAGGTGAAGGTTATCATGCTGGAAAAAGTGCTTTTTTTGTAAGATTAGCTGGTTGTAAAGTTGGCTGTTCATGGTGTGATACCAAACATTCATGGGATGAGAAAAAATACCCCTCTATATCGATTAAAAAAATAATAGACAAGATAAAAATTGCAAGGAAAGAAGGAGCATCATTTTGCGTTATTACTGGTGGCGAACCTTTACAACATAACTTAGATAATTTTTGTAAATCCATAAAACAAATGACGATGGGAGCAAAACAAAACTCAATGAAAATTCATATTGAAACAAGTGGAGTTAACTCAATATCAGGTACTTATGACTGGATTACCTTATCTCCTAAAAGACACTCACCTCCAAAAAATTATTTTTTGAGAAACTCTAATGAAATAAAAATAATTATAAATGAAAAAGAAGATATTGAATTTGCAATCCAAATAAAAAAAGAAATTTCAAAACAATTTCGATTATCCAAAATCGAAAATAGCTTAACGAAAGAAGATAAAATATATTATTTACAACCAGGCTGGAACAATGCGAACGGGTTCTCTCTTGCTATTGATTTTGTCAAAAATAACCCTGATTGGAACTTGAGCCTTCAAACACACAAATACTTAAAAATTAAATGAAATTATATGACCTTTAAAAATACATCCATAGTAGTTTTATTATCTGGAGGTCTAGATTCTTCTACCGTTACTGGTATCGCAAAACAATCCAAGGCTAAAATTTTTGGCCTTGCATTTGACTATGGTCAACGCCATAAAAAAGAGTTAAATTCGGCATCAATAATCGCAAAACACTTTGATATCGAAGAATTCAAAATTATTAAGCTTGACTTATCTTTATGGGGAGGCTCTTCTTTAACTGATAATCAAAAAAAGATTCCAATAGATGGAATTCAAACTAATAAAATTCCTAATACGTATGTTCCTGGTAGAAATACTATCTTCATTTCCGTCGCATTAAGTTACGCCGAAGCAATAGATGCTGATTTTATAGGATTAGGAGTTAATGCACTTGATTATTCTGGTTATCCTGATTGCAGACCTGACTATATTCAAAAGTTTCAAGAATTAGCAGATCTTGCTAACAAACGAGGCAGGGAAAATAATCCAATCAAACTTTGGACACCATTATTAGACTTAAATAAAGAAGAAATTATTCAATTAGCTTTAGATAATAATGTCCCTATAGATAAAACATGGAGTTGTTATTCAGGTAATTCAAAACCATGTGGAAAGTGTGATAGCTGCAGAATTAGAAATGCCGCTTATGAAAAATGGCTCAAAAACAAAAATACAAAATGAAAATAAAAAAAATAATTCTAGAAAAATGGATAGATCCAGCATGGATTACGCATCATCTAACAAAACAATTTGGAGATAAAGGATTAGCTTGGCTAGATAGTGATGGTAAAGAAAATGGTGAATGGTCAATAATAGGAATTAAACCTAAAAAAATAATCCAATCAAGAGACATATCTAAATTGGATAAAAATAATAATCCCTTTAACAATTTAAAAAATATTGAAAAAGGATTTTGGATAGGATGGTTAAGTTATGAAGCTGGATTATACATAGAACCAAAAAATCCATGGAGAAAATCTGATATGGCAACTTTATGGATTGCATCATATGATCCGATCATTAAATGTAATCTAATAAAAAAAGAAA
>QCKZ01000020.1 GCA_003214975.1 Prochlorococcus sp. AG-412-C21 | reverse complement strand
ATTTAACAATTTTAAAATTAGAGAAAAGTATATAATTTCAAACAATTTAGAAATAAATGGAGAAAATTTGGAAAAAGTCGATCAAAAAATATTAATAGAAAAATCAAGTGTTCGAAATTACAATTCAAATCCAATGTATAGATTTGATTACGTCAATAATGATTCAAATCAAACAATAATAATGATTGGTAACCAAACTTGTTCTCGTAGAAGTAGTGAATACTTTTCTCTTAAAATTTTAGAATCATATTTATCTTATGGAATGAGCGCTGTCCTATTTAAACTATTTAGAGAGAAAAATGGTATTACTTACGATCTGGGCATTTTTAACCCTCTCAGGAATCAAAATGCTCCATTTTTAGTTTATTTATCAGTATCAAATAAAAATGCCCTTTTTGCATTTGAACTTTTATCATCTCTATGGAAAAACTTACTCAATAATCCCATAACTGATGATGAAATATATTTAGCCAAAGAAAAATTAAAAAGTTCTTTCCTTTTAGGTAATCAATCCTTAGATGAAATTTTACAGAGAAAGATTCAATTAATTAGCTATGGCTTAACACCTATTTCAGAAAATGATTTCTATTCAAAGTTAGATGGAATATCTTCATTAGATATTTTAAAATTGACAAATAAATATTTTTCGAAACCTTTTTTGAGTATTTCTGGGAATAAAAAAATATGTTTAGAAATTATTACTAGGTGGAACAAAAACTTTTAAGTTAGATTTTCTCAATTTTATCAATCTCGATTAAAAAAGAACCTCTTCTAAATTTTACTTCAACTATATCTGGGGATTTAATAGATAAGATTAGTCCAATTTCATCAATCGCCACTAAATCAGGTGGTCGTAACATAGGCATGTTATCTGAAGTCTTTAGATAGGAGACTGGCACAATCAATTTAACCTTATCTTTGATCTCAAATTTCATCAGAGTAGTTAATACATTCAAGACTAATATAAGCATAAAGTTAGAGAAAATATCAACGAAATGTACTCATACATTCTACAATCTAAAAATAAACACGATATGAATTAATGAATCAGAAATTAAAAACATTAATTTTATGGGCTTTACCTATATTTTTAGTAATCGCACTTTCCTACCAGTTTTTATCTTCCGGTAATGTTGATTCACTTAAATCCAATGGGACAACTATTGCGCCAAGAAATTCTGCAGTAGCAAGAGTTAGTTATGGCAGGTTCTTAGATTACATTAATTCCGGAAGAGTTACATCAGTTGATATTTTTGAAGGTGGTAGAAATGCAGTCATAGAAACAATTGATTCAGATTTAGATAACAAAGTTCAAAGATTGAGAGTAGATCTTCCAGGCTTAACACCAGAACTTATAAATATTCTAAAGAATGAGGGAATTAGTTTTGATGTACACCCAACTAAAACGGCCCCTCCAGCATTAGGAATTTTGGGAAATTTACTCTTCCCAGCGATTTTAATAGGAGGTTTAATTCTATTAGCAAGGAGATCAAATGGTATGCCAGGAGGTCCAGGCCAGGCAATGCAATTTGGTAAAACAAAGGCAAGATTTGCAATGGAAGCTGAAACAGGAGTCGTTTTCGAAGATGTAGCAGGTGTCAATGAAGCTAAACAGGATTTACAAGAGGTTGTTACTTTCCTGAAAAAACCAGAAAAGTTTACTTCTGTCGGAGCAAGAATTCCTAAAGGTGTTTTACTTGTGGGACCTCCCGGAACAGGAAAAACTCTTTTAGCAAAGGCGATAGCAGGAGAAGCAGGCGTACCATTCTTTTCATTATCAGGTTCTGAATTTGTAGAGATGTTTGTTGGTGTTGGTGCAAGTAGAGTAAGAGATCTATTTAAAAGAGCTAAAGAAAATAGTCCTTGTTTAATTTTTATTGATGAAATAGATGCTGTAGGAAGGCAAAGAGGTGCTGGTATTGGAGGGGGTAATGATGAGAGAGAACAAACTCTTAACCAACTGCTTACTGAAATGGATGGATTCGAAGGTAATAGTGGCATAATAATAATTGCAGCCACAAATAGGCCTGACGTCTTAGATTCAGCTCTTATGAGACCGGGGAGATTTGACAGGCAAGTAACTGTAGACGCACCTGACATTAAGGGAAGACTGTCCATACTTGAAGTTCATTCTAGGAATAAGAAACTTCAAGAAGACTTAACACTTGAAAGTATTGCAAGAAGAACCCCAGGTTTTACTGGAGCAGATTTGGCAAATTTACTAAATGAGGCAGCCATCTTAACTGCTAGGAGAAGAAAAGAATCTATTAGTATTGCAGAAATTGATGACTCTGTAGATAGGATTGTTGCTGGAATGGAGGGTTCTCCATTAACAGATGGTAGAAGCAAAAGATTAATTGCTTATCATGAGGTAGGACATGCTCTAATTGGTTCACTAGTGAAAGCACATGATCCAGTTCAAAAAGTAACCGTCATTCCAAGAGGTCAAGCTAAAGGATTGACCTGGTTCACTCCAGATGATGAACAAACTCTTGTTAGCAGAGCTCAACTAAAGGCTAGAATAATGGGTGCATTAGGAGGAAGAGCTGCTGAGGATGTGGTTTTTGGAAGAGGTGAAATCACAACTGGTGCTGGTGGTGATTTTCAACAAGTAGCTTCAATGGCACGTCAAATGGTAACAAGATTTGGCATGAGTAATTTAGGTCCAATAGCATTAGAAGGTGGGAATCAAGAAGTTTTTGTTGGGAGAGATTTAATGACTAGAAGCGAAATTTCTGATTCTATTTCCAAGCAAATTGATGAGAGTGTGAGGGTAATGGTTAAGGAATGCTATAAAGAAACTTATTCTATAGTTAGCCAAAATAGAGAAGCTATGGATAAGATAGTTGATCTATTAATAGAAAAAGAAACTTTAGATGGTGAGGAGTTTATTAATATTCTTTCTAAATATACTTCTATTCCTAAGAAAGAGAGAACACCTCAGTTATTAAATTAACCTCTAATAGGCTTTTTATCTAGAACTAGATCTATCAATCCATACTCAACAGCTTCTTTTGGAGACATATAGAAATCTCTATCAGTATCTTCTTTGACAGTTTCATAATCTTTACCAGTTCTCTCTGATAATTCAGTATTAAGACGTTCTTTTAAAAACAAAATTTCATCCGCTTGAATTCTTATATCACTGGCTTGGCCTCTAGCTCCTCCAAGTGGTTGATGTATCATTATCCTTGAATGTCTTAGACTGCTTCTTTTACCTTTAGTCCCTGCCGCCAATAAAAAAGCACCCATACTAGCTGCCAAACCTACACAAACTGTATGAATATCGGGCTTAACATGTTGCATGGTGTCAAATATACCTAAACCATCGTAAACAGATCCGCCTGGAGAATTAATATACATATAGATATCTTTCTCTGGGTCTTCTGCTTCAAGGAATAATAATTGAGCAACAATTCTATTAGCGGTTTCACTAGTAACTTGTTCTCCCAAAAAGATTATTCTCTCTCTTAATAATCTCGAATAAATATCAAAGACTCTTTCACTACCACCAGATTCTTCTAAAACTAAAGGGATCATAATAATACTTATCTGTTTACTAGATATTAACGATATTGAGTCAACATACGCTAACCTTATTAAGGTTTACATATAAAAAATTGAAAGAAAAATTGACTGTTTCAGGTAGCAAAAAGTTATTTCATGAACAATTCCCCTACGTTATTCCAGGTTTATATAAAAGAATAGTTGATGAAATGCTTGTCGAACTAAATCTTTTAAATCATCAAAATGAATTTACACAGGATTATCTCTTTTGTCTTGGCCTCACGGAAACATACAAAGAATTAATGAAAGGATACATGCCTGAGGCACATTTAGATCTTCTGTTTGAATCTTTATGCAGTTCTACAAATTTTGATGCGAAAGAAATCAAAGAAATCTCTCAAAAATCTCAAGAGGAATTTGAGGATAAATCATCAAAAGATATATTTAAATTAGTAAAAGAAAGAAACAGTTCCAAACTTTATCCCTCAAGGATATTAAATTTAGGAATATACATACTAATTTCAAATTCCAAAGATTTTAAAGACAAAAATGAATCTGAAATGAATAAGATGATCTCTAATATTTTTGAGAATTTAAACTTATCTATTAGTAAAGCAGAAAAAGATATTGGAATTTACAAAAGCAGTATTTCAAAAATGAAACAAGCAAAAGAATTAATTGAAGAATTAAGAATAAAGGATAAGAAAAAAAACTAAAGTATTAGTATCTATTTTTTTAATCTTTTTTTATCTTTCCAAGAAACATAAGAAATGTAAATTACAGCTAATGTTATGAATATTAGTAAAACGAATGATGTCAAGATAAGAAATTTACTTAAATATACTTCATAAGTTAAAAATAAAATCATATGTCAATAGAGCCGTCGCCATTTCTACCCCAAACAACCATTGCAATTGAAAAAGTAAAAATTGCAGCTAATGCAGCCCATCCAATCTGGTAAATCATTTAGATTTAAATCACTTTTCTTAATATAACAGAACTTCAATATTTTTTAATCATTTCTAAGCTAAAGTTAAATTCTCGGAAACAGAATTTTTTAAATATAATAAAAATAAAAAAATTGGGCAGATTAGTATTAAATCATAGTACCAATATCGAAGGTCTAATCCCAATACTGCAAAAGTTAGCCAATAACATAAATATTAAGACAATAACTCCTGCTGTTATATCAAGAGTAAGAGGAAAATCTTCTAAACTGATAATAAGATTATCAGTGAAAACTATAAACGGTTACAAAGCCATCGCAAGAAAAGGTAAGATAGCCCAAGAAGTTTTTATTTCAACAGACTTAAGTAAAGATGAATTAAAAAGGATAATAGATATTTATAATTAAATAAATTAATAAAGAAATTTAGAATTTACTTTGCAAAAAAAAATGAAATTAACTTTAAATTTATGTATATTTTTAGTTGCTTTTTTAATTTTAGGCAATAAATCATTCTCACTTACTGATTACCAAATAAAAAAAATTTGTAAAAATGAGAAAAGGGTATCAAGTTGTATAAAAGCAATACAAGAGAAGAGATCCAAGTTAAAAAAGGGGGATCTAATTGAAATTCCAGTAATACCTTATAGAAGGTAATTACAATTTAAATTTCATATTCTGATTCGAAATGATCAAAAGCATTTTTATAACCTATCAGAAGCTCATCTGAATTATCATTAAATCCTTTTTGGTCATAATCTTCTTTTAATTCATTATATAAGTACACAACTACATTGAATGCGCTCATATATTCTTTTTGTATATCTTCATCATCGATATCATAGATTTTAGCCAAAACTAATTCGACATTTTTTTTTGATGAATATATTTTCTTCTCGAAATCTTTATTTAACTTCCTCCTTTTTTTTGCCATCTATAAAATTATTTTAAATACAAATTTACAATACTAAAATTCATAGATAATTTAAATTAAAACTTATAAAATAAAAATATAGTTTCCAAACCAAAATAAAACCTCTATATTCCAAAGAAATTATTCGATGATATGAATAAAAAAGGAATAATCAATCCCAAAGAGGTTATAAACCAAAATTATGAATCTAAGAAAATGAATAACTCCGAGAACTTAAAGAAAAAAAAAGATAAAGATCTACCCTGGTGGGTAGAGTTATTATTTGTTCAAATAGGATTGCCTGATAAATTACTAATAAAAATATTAAAAACCCAAAAAAAAGCTAAAGAATTAATTAAAAATGATAGAAAATCAGTAATTAATTTTTTATTTGTAATTATTACATTGGTATATTTTTATCCAGTTATTAAACAAGCAAAAAATAAATTAGATTGTGAAACAATTGCCAAAAGTTATATTATTAAAAATAAAAATACATTCGGAATTAATAAGAGGGAATTAAAAATGTTATCTACAAATTTTTGTTATGGTGGTGAAGAAATCTATGAATTTGAGAATTTAAAAAATTAAATTATTAATTATTCTCTATGTAATAACACTCAAAATATTATGATATTAACTTTAAGTTTAATTAATTTTAAAATTTAATCCTATGAATGATATTAAACAAAAGAAAGAAAACGCAAATATGCATTTAAAAGATTTAAGGCAAAACTTAAAAAAAATGCATTTAGCCGTTACGGAAGAATTAATATTACCGCAGCCTGATGAAGTAAAAAAATTAATGAATAAAATGGATAAACTATTAAGATTAATAGAATCAAAATAAACTATAATTTAAATAATTTGGAATAATTAAAAGATTAAAAAATGAAAAAGATAAAAGAATTTTCACAAATATTTATAGTTTTGATTTTCTTAACTTCCTGCAGATCATCAATCAATAAAGACTTTCCTGTAATTAAAAATGAAGGAGATATTATTGAGAAAAACAATCAAGAAAAGAAGAGAATGGAATTAAAGTTTTCTTGTGGAGACGATGGAATTTCAGAATACTTAGATAATGGATGGATTATCTTGAAAGAAGATTCTCAAGAAAAAATTTGTACTTGGAAATCTGTTCCTGCCTCTAAAGATTGTGATATAGAAAAAGATAAAGGATGTAAAATAACTAAACCAGATAAAATTGGTGAAGAAAAAATTTATTTATTAGAAAAATAACATTATCATGAATTCGAAATCAGAATATTTAATAGATTTAATTTTTAAGAAGTTAAAAAGCTATAAAGCTAAAGAAATATCTTTAGAGAAAGAAAATTTGAGGAACTTTATTGTTTCACTTATTAAGTAAAAAGAATTAAATAAAAAATATATTGAAAATGTTATAGTAAAAAAACATTTTTAGATATGATTATGTATAATTTTTCCTCATTAACGATTATTCTGATTTTTACTTTTATTATAAGCCTTTATTTTTTATTTAAGGTTACTTCGAAAGGAAAAAAATAAAAAACAGTTCATTAATAATTCTTAGATAATTGGGTCCTCTCTAAGTAGTAAAACTGTATGGTTACTTAAACCATCCTTAATCCATTCATTGTATTCATCTAAGACACACTTTTTATCTAAATTATCTAATATTCTTATTCTTTTTTTTGCATTATCTAATGCTACCTTAATACAGAACTCATAATCTTTAGGATTTTCTTGCATTAGTTTTTTTTATAATATTAGTAAAAATAATTACATATTCCGTATCAGAAATAACAATAATAAGCTTTCATTTGATAAGAGTATCAAGCAATACGGAACAATTTTTTATATATTTGTGATAATTAAATTTTTAAATACTATGTCATACGAAGCAGGCAGCAAAGAATGTAGACATTTGATTGAAGCAAAGGAAAGTCTTCTATCAGCAATGGAAGCTTTAAGCAATATGAATTCGACTGATCTACTACAAATCCAAATTAAAGAAATTTACAATAAGTTAGAGCAGATGCATGATAATCGCAAAGAGATAGAATCAGCTACTAAATATTTATAATTAAATCAAAAAATTTAAAATCTTTCAAACTCACTTTTTATCTTTTTTACTTTTTTATCTGATAATAAATTCATTAAGGCGTCTAGTTGCGCATGGACTTCCTTAGCTTCACTTAAATCAGGTAACAAATCATCTTTGATTAGCATTTGATGCATTTCTCTAAGCTCTAACCTTATATATCTAAGGTGAGAACTTACCTCCTCTCTCTTAGTTGCACTCATATTTGCTTTTTAATAATTACATTATACATTATTGTGTTTTTATGATGATTGAACAAATTTGGCTAAATTAGAAAAATATTAAAGATTCAAACTCAAATAAAATCTTTTTTAAAGTTGCGATGTAGTAACATAACAATCATGAAAAAAAAACATTCAAAAAAAATCAAAACTCAGTCAAATAAAAAAAATCAAGAATTAGGTCAAACAAAAAATTCGGCAAAGTTAGTTCTTTTTATATTTGGAATAGGTCCAATAATAGGTATAACAATATTTTTATATACCAAGGGATTCTTTAATTTACCAAATATATAAATCCTGAGTTTTGCATATTAAACTTAAAAATTTATTTAAATATAAATATAAAAATAATTATTGAAATTTCTTTAGTGAAAATATCCTAAATTCAGCCATTTTTCTTGCATTTTCAGGATTAGAAACTAAAAAAGGATGGTCAGATAAAATTTCAAATACTTTATCTATCTTTAAGCGTGAATCCTCGCAATCAATATTTTCCCATTCCTCGTCAAATGACATTGCAAAGCTATCAGCATTATCATAAAGTCTATGTTTCATAAGATTTATAATTTAAATTAAAAAGATTTTAAAATTTCAAACCAATCTGAAAGAGTAATTAGAGGACGTATATAAAAAAATTCTAATCACTAGTTAAGAAATAATTTCCTTTGAAAGTTCTTTAAAATTATACTTACTTTAATTACTTAACTTTACACATTTTACTATCATTCATAATCTAATCTAATTTGACAGAAGTGTTACAATAAAGACATATGGAATTTTCATGGAAAATAAAGTTAAAAGAATAGGCTATCTTCCTAGAAAAAGGGTACTTGAAATTATTGATGAAATATCAAAAAGCGAATCTATAAGCAGATCTAAGGCAGTTGGAATATTAGTTGAGGAAGCATTAGATGCCAGAGGAATCGCAAATTTTGGATATAGCAATATTAGTAAATCAACTTCATATAAATCTGATAATTACAAGGATGGTCAAAATGAAAATGTCCATTTAAAAGATGCAGAAGATGAATTTGTTGATGATAGTGGTTACACAGTTTCTTCTCACAAAACTTTAGATCGCTCAATATCTTCTGCCGATATCGAATTAGCAAATAAAATTAATATTCTTAAAGAATCTGGATTAATATAACTTGATTGAAAATTTATTTTATTTTTTAATGCATAACATTGAATCATTGTTTATTCTTAGTCAAGAATAATATTCTTTTTACATAATTCGAATATTAAATTCTTTCTAATTTTGTAATTAAAAAATGAAAGATATTAAATGTCCCTCATGCGGCAAAACTTTCCGAATTGATCCAAGCAGCTTTGAAGAAATACTTCTTCAAATAAAAGACGAAGAATTTAATAAACAAATAAAAGAAAGACTTGTATTAGCTGAAGAAGATAATAAAAAAGCTTTGGAAATTCTAAAGAGAGAATTGAAAATACAGTTAATAGAGCAAAACCAAATTAAGGAGACTGAGATACAAGCTCTTAAATCTAAATTAAATATTGCTGAAGAAAAGAAAACAAACTCCCTAAATGATTTAAGAAATCAAGCAACAAATAAAATTAATTCACTGAATAATGAATTAAACAAATTAAAGGATGAAATTAAAAACCAATCTTTAATTTCAGAATTATCTTTAAAAAATAAAGTCAATGAAGCTGTAACTAATCTAGAAAAAGAAAACTCATCTTTAACAAATTCTATTGAAAAGATGAGACTTGAACAATCAATTAATGAAAGATTAATTGAAGAAAAGTTTAAAAGCAAAATTAGTGAAAGGGACCTCGCCATTCAGGAGCTAAGAGAGATGAAGTCTAAATTGTCTACAAAGATGGTAGGCGAAACCTTAGAAATTCATTGCGAAACTCAATTCAATCTCAATCGGGCTACCGCATTTAAAAACTCATATTTTGAAAAAGATAATGATGCCTCCTCAGGTAGTAAAGGTGATTATATATTTAGAGAATTTGATAATAATAAAATTGAAATCGTATCTATAATGTTTGAAATGAAGAACGAAAGTTTAAATGGAACGAATAAAAGAAAGAACGAAGACTTTTTTAAAGAATTAGATAAAGATAGAAGACAAAAATCTTGTGAGTATGCAGTACTAGTTTCGCTTCTAGAACAAGATAGTGAATTATACAATGCTGGAATTGTAGACGTTTCTCATAGATTTCCAAAGATGTATGTCATAAGACCACAATTCTTTTTGCCAATAATTTCTTTACTAAGAAATTCCTCTATGGAAACTTTAAAATACAAATCACAAATTGATTTAATGAAACGCGAGAATTACGACATAACTAATTTTGAAAGTACTCTTGAACAATTTAAGAATGCAGTTGGTAAAAATGTATCTCTAGCCCAAGATAGATTTAATGACGCAATTTCAGAAATAGATAAATCAATATCCCATTTACAAAAAACTAAGGAGGCTTTAATTCTCTCAAAAAAACACCTTTTATCCGCTGACAGTAAATCTCAAGATTTAACAGTAAAGAAATTAACTAGAAATAACCCAACTATGAAAAAAAAGTTTAATGATTTAAACAATTTTGAAGATGAAGTTGCTTAATTAAACAAAAAAAATATTTGAAATTAATAATAGTTAAAGATAAAGTTAATTACTAATTTATAAATATATTATTATTAATAAATTCCATAGTTAAAGAAAATAATGTCTATCACCACTCCAATTTTCACTATTGCTAAAGAACTTAATCTCGAAAGTAATAGAATTCTATTAGCCTGCAAGAAACTTGGAATCAATGCAAAAGGTGCAACCAAAAGATTAAATAAAGAAGAATTAGAAAAAATTAAAAGTTATTTTGAAACTGGTAAAAATGTTTCAGATGAAATAATTAATCTAAATAAGAATAAAGTAAAATCAAAAAGCAGTTCAAGAAGAATTGAAGATAAAATAAAGATAAACTATTTTGCAAACAGACTTATTCGTAAATCTTAAATAAAACTAATTTTTTCTAATTTATTAAAAGAATAAACCACAAAAGGAAAAGATAATGATTTATCACAATTAAATATATTATTAGAGTGAATTAAATCTTTCATTAAAATATGCTAAATGATACTTAAAAGTCTCAATTAACATTTTAATCAATTAATTTAGAAAGGCTAATCTGTTTCTAAATAAGTCAGAATAGGAAATTAAAAAAATATATACCGCTGATGCCCCTTCCTTTAACATACAATCCACGTTATAAAAAAAATAAACACATTTTATAGAGATGAAAAAAATTATAGCCTTGATTTTATTTCCATTTCTTATCATGCCATTTGGGACAAAAGCAAATGAGAATTTTTCAGTTGAGATAGAGGCCCTTACACTTGTAATGGAACAATATAAAGACGTTAGTGAATCTAAAATTGAATCAGATGTAAACGATAAAAAGCCAAGTTATATGGCTCTTAAACAAGACGAATGTAGTGCAACCGTTAAAGTTACAGAAAAAACAGGATTAGAGGTTGTAAATACTGAATCTTTCGATGTAAATGTCTGTAAAAAAGAAATATATAAAATAATCAACTAAATACTAAGAATATAAAAATATAATAAACGCAATCAAATTAAAGAGGTCTTTTACTTAAAGAAGGTAAGACCCCGAGACCTAACAGAAAACTTTGGAACGGGTTCTGCATATTTAATTAATAACTACAATGTAATTGTAGAGGTGTAATTAAAAGTACAAAAAATAAAGATATTTTTTTAATTATTTATTTCTTCTTTGATAATGTTTTTGATTCCTCTCTAGACATTAAAGCTTCGATTTGAGCAAGTACTTTCTGAAGTTCATCTGTCTTTGATAGAGATGCTTCAGCTACCTCTCTTAATTTTTCTAACTGTTCTTTAGTTTTATTCATGATAAATAAATTAGAAATTAACCAATTTTAAGGATGGTTTTAATACAGATTTTTTACTCCCACACAGATTCATATTCTCTCTTTTTTTCATAAAGTCAAATAAATATCCACTTATTAATGTTTTATTATGACTTCCAATTAAAAAATTATTTATTTTTAAAACCATAATATTACCTTAGACTGAATTGCTTTTAAAATTAAGATGTAAAAACAGGTAAACCTATTGTTGCAGTTGTTATAAGAGCCCCTGCAAAAAACAATAAAGGTAGAAACGGATAGTTTTTCAAAGATACACTTGCTAATTCGAAATAACTATATAGGTATTTATACTGTTTGTCTACCCCTAACCCTGTTTAAGGTAAAAATTAAACATTAACCAAATTTACCAGAAATGTATTCCTGAGTGGTTTTTTCTTTTGGAGAGTTAAAAATTTTCTTTGTAGAATCAAATTCGGCAAGATAACCGACTTTCCCTCCATCACCATCTTCGTATTCAACTGCATTAAAGAAAGCAGTCATATCACTAACTCTTAAAGCCTGCTGCATATTATGGGTAACGATTATTATTGTGTAATTCTTCTTTAGTTCGTGCATCGTCTCTTCTATTTTCAAAGTAGAGATTGGATCTAAAGCTGAGCATGGCTCATCCATTAGAATTATTTCAGGCTCAATTGCAATGGTACGAGCAATACATAATCTTTGTTGTTGTCCTCCAGATAAGGAGTAACCACTATCATTTAATTTATCCTTACATTCACTCCATACAGCTGCTTTTCTCAAGGAACTTTCCACTAATTCATCCATGTCACCAGTAAAGCCATTGATTCTTGCTCCAAATGCAATATTTTCGTAGATAGATTTAGGAAAAGGATTAGGTTGTTGAAAAACCATTCCAATTCTTCTTCTTACTTCAACTGGATCCACTCTCTTGTCATAAATATTAGTTTCATTAAAGAGGACAGTACCTTTTAATGAACAATTAGGAATTAAATCGTTCATTCTGTTTAGAGATCTAAGAATAGTTGATTTTCCACAACCAGAAGGGCCAATGAGCGAAGTTATATCTCCCCTTTTAAAATTACAAAAAACATTTTTTACGGCTTCAAAAGTTCCATAACTAATAGAAACATCCTCAAGAGATAAAATATTATTCTTTTGCGACTTTTTAGTATTTTTAATCATTTCATACCCTCTTGGTTTTCTCAGTAAAAGCCGCCAATATCCTTGAAAATATATTTACTGATAGTATCGATAAAACAAGAATAAAGGAAGCTGCCCAGGCTAGTTTATTTTGAGCATCGTATGGTTCAAGAGCAAAATTGTATATCAACACGGCCAAAGAACCCATCTCATAAAACAAATCTTCAAAACCTACTATGTAGTAGTAAGAAAATAAAGCAGTGAAGATCAAAGGGGCTGTTTCGCCTGCAGCTCTTGCGATACCAAGGACAACTCCAGTAGCAATAGATCTAAATGCAGATGGCAAAGTAACTTTCAATATGGTTGTATACATACTTGCTCCAACACCAAGAGAGGCATATCTCAACTCATTAGGCACCATCTTTAAACCTTCATCAGTAGTCTTAATCACAGTAGGCAACATCAATATTGAAAGTGCCATACCTCCGGCCAAGCCACTGTACATACTTCCAAACAAGATCTTTGTTGAAACAATTAAGGCATAAATAAATACACCGGCAATTATTGAGGGGACTCCCGCTAAAACATTTACCCCAAATCTAATAAACCTTGAAAAAGCACCACCTTTAGAGTATTCAGCTAGATATATGCCACCACCAACACCTACTGGTATCGCAATAATTGAAGCAATGGTAGTAATTATTAATGTCCCAATCAATGCAGGATTAATACCTCCTGCATCTAAATCATCTCCAGGAGGATTTGGTTCTAAAGTAAATAGTTCAGGTGTGATTTGAGATCCACCTTTTATGAGAATATAAGTAACCAGAAAAATCAAAGGAAGTATTGCTATCAGTGCACAAATTACTGATAAAGAAGTAAAGAATTTATCTCCTATATTTCTTGATAATCTTTTCTGGTAATAAAGTGAATTCATAATTATCTAATATTTGAGACTAAATTTCTTAACTAGCCATTGCGCAAAGATATTGACCACTAAAGATAGAATCATCAGTACAAAAGCCGCATAGAAAAGTGATGAAACCTGACTTCCATCAGCTTCACCAAACTGGTTTGCAAGCATGGAGGAAATGGTATATCCAGGAGATAATAGAGACCAACTAAATGCATTGGAATTACCAATAATCATTGTGACTGCCATTGTTTCTCCCATTGCCCTGCCTAAAGCCAATAGAACACCTGCCATAATTCCTGATAACGCTGCTGGCAAGATTACTGAAAATATTGTTTTCCATCTACTTGCTCCGATTCCATAGGCTGCATTTCTAAGCTTTTTAGGAACCTGATTAAGTGAATCCCTTGCAATGGAAGTCACTATTGGCAAAAGCATTACTACTAAAATTAATATTGCTAACAAGGTATTCCTACCTGTAGGTTCTGTACTGAATAAAGGTATCCAACCAAAGAAATTGTGTAAAAAGACAAAAAAGGCTCTAAAAAAAGGTTCCATTACAAATATTGCCCAAAGTCCCAATACAACTGATGGAATTGCTGCTAATAATTCAACAAAAGAACCTATTATTTCTCTAAAAACTTTCGGTACAAAGTCCTCGGTAATAAATATTGCAGTTCCAACGCCCAAAGGGATAGTAATTAATAACGAAAGAAATGAGGTTACTAATGTGCCATATATTGCAGTAAAAGCTCCGTATTCATCTTTTACTGGATTCCATTCAGAGGTGACTAAAAACTTCAAGCCATACCTTGAAAATGATTCAAATGACTGAAAAAAGACAACTAAAATAATTCCTAAAAGTATTATTGCTACGAAACTAGACAAGACTAGGGCAGTATTCTTGAAGATAATATCTATATTTTTTTCGATACCGAATCTTTTACGATTCTTGAAAAGAGTTAATTTCTCTTCCATTAAAAAAAGAATATCTCTATAAATCTACTACTAAATGTTGTAAAAGACTTTAAGAGGGGTTAAAGGTATAAGAAAGTCATGAAAAGTAAACATCCTTAAATTAATTTCTTCAAAAATTTTTTCTTTAACTTTACTTAACCATAGGTGAATATTATTTATCAAATAGAAACTGAAGAGATGTCTAAATACAGGGAATTTATTGCTCAAATCAAATATAAAGAAGTAATATCTTCCCCTGTATATTTTATTCCTGTTTTGCTTCTATCCATAATGATTATTATCGAGGGTTTTCACATCTTTAATCACAAACAAAATTGCAAAACTAAAGCTGAGTGGATGGAACAATCAGGAATGATTTATGACAGGGAATCAGAAGTTAATTAATAAAATCTAAAAAATAATTTATTCGCAGCAACGTTTTCTATTTGAGGAATAATCTGTCAAAGAAGTTATCCATTCCTTGATCAAAAAGAGAGATTCTTTATTTAGGCTGTAATACACCCATCTACCTTCTTGTCTGTCTGAGATAAGACCAGCTTCCTTCAATATTTTTATGTGATATGAAATTCTTGATTGAGATAAATTAGTTAATTTCATAATATCGCAAACACAAACTTCTCCATCCATCATTAGGTCAATTATTTCTAGCCTAAAAGGATCAGAAAATGAAACCATCAACTTAAATATATTTTCTTTTTTTACTTTGCTACTCTCTTTTAACAATTTTATAGTAATTAAATTCTCCTAAATATAGCTTAAATAAAAAAGATTTCATTAATCAAAACATCTTGATACATCAAAATATTTTGATGTATGATTTATATAGAAAATTTCAAAGTTATGAAAATTGGGATTAATGGTTTTGGAAGAATTGGGAGATTAGTTTTCAGAGCATTATGGGATAGAGCTGATATAGAAATAACTCATATAAATGAGATAGCAGGAGATTCTAATGCTGCTGCACATCTACTCGAATTTGACTCGGTCCATGGTAGATGGATGAAAGATATAAAGATTAAAGAAAAAGAAATAATAATTGATGGAAAGAAATTAGCTTACACATCTTTTAAAAATTACCTTGATGTTCCTTGGGGAAAATCTTCTGTAGATATTATTTTGGAATGTACAGGAAAGAATAAAAAGCCAGACAAACTAAATCCGTATTTTGATTTTTTAGGGATGAAAAGAGTAATAGTAGCTTGTCCAGTAAAGGGAATTGTTGCAGAAGCTGAATCACTTAATGTTGTTTATGGCATTAATCAAAGTCTTTATGACCCTTCCAAACATAAATTAGTAACTGCTGCATCCTGCACTACAAATTGTTTAGCTCCGATAGTAAAGGTAATTAATGAAAATTTTTCAATTAAACACGGTGCTATTACAACTATTCACGATGTCACTAACACTCAAGTTCCTGTAGATTTTTATAAAAGTGATTTGAGGAGAGCAAGAGGATGTATGCAAAGTTTAATACCTACTACCACTGGATCTGCTAAAGCTATCGCTGAGATCTTTCCAGAATTAAAAGGAAAATTAAATGGACATGCAGTAAGAGTTCCTCTACTTAATGGTTCTTTAACAGATGCAGTTTTTGAATTAAATAAAGAAGTGACAACTGATCAAGTAAATATTGCACTAAAGGAAGCTTCAGAAACTTATTTAAAAGGAATTCTTGGCTACGAGGAAAGACCTTTAGTTTCTGCAGATTATGTAAATGACTCTAGAAGTTCAATAGTTGATAGTTTATCAACGATGGTTGTTAATTCAAATTTATTAAAGATATACGCTTGGTATGACAATGAGTGGGGTTACAGCTGCAGACTTGCAGATCTTACTGAATATGTAATCAAAAAAGAAATTTAATTTATGTCTTTATGAAGTTATCTAATATTCAACAATATAGTGTTGTAACAGCAAACTATTGGGCGTTCACTCTCACAGACGGCGCATTGAGATTATTAGTTGTTGGTCACTTTCATGAGCTAGGTTACACAACTCTACAAATTGCTTTACTTTTCCTTTTTTATGAGTTTTTTGGAATAATTACTAATCTTTATGGTGGTTGGATAGGAGCAAGATATGGTTTAAGGCTTACTTTATGGATTGGGACTATCCTGCAAATCATCGCTCTTTTTATGCTTATTCCAGTCAAGGAAGATTGGCCAGTAATTTTTAGTGTTGCATACGTTATGGTTGCTCAAGCAGTTAGTGGGATAGCAAAAGATTTAAACAAAATGAGTGCTAAAAGTGCTGTTAAGACAGTAGTTCCAGAGACAAATGATGGCAATGATACTGGCCAAAAACAACTTTTTAAATGGGTTGCTATTTTAACTGGATCCAAAAATGCTCTTAAGGGAGTTGGCTTTTTCTTGGGTGGACTTTTATATAAGTTATTTGGATTCAATAATGCTGTAGGAATTATGGGTTTTGGACTCTGCTTAGCCTTTTTATTGACATTAATTTTGCCTGGAGAAATTGGCAAGATGAAAACCAAACCAGCTTTTAATGATCTTTTTTCAAAATCAAATGCAATAAATATTCTTTCAGCAGCAAGATTCTTTCTTTTTGGAGCAAGAGATGTTTGGTTTGTTGTAGCTCTTCCAGTATTCCTAAATATGGCATTTGGTTGGGACTACATGGAAATAGGATTATTTCTTGGGGCGTGGGTAATAGGTTATGGAATTGTTCAGGCTTCAGCCCCAGGAATTAGAAAGATGTGGGGCCAGAAAGAAAGTCCAGATCGTAAAGCTATCCAATTTTGGAGTGCCGTATTAATGGTCATACCATCTTTGATAGGAGTCGCATTATGGAGAGAAAGTTCTCCATCGATAGCAATAATTTTAGGACTTACTATTTTTGGATTTGTTTTTGCAATGAATTCCTCTACACATTCTTATATGATTTTGGCATACTCTGATAATGAAAAAGTCAGTTTAAATGTTGGCTTCTATTACATGGCAAATGCTGCTGGAAGACTATTTGGAACATTACTATCTGGCTTACTATTTATGATTGGGAGAAATCCAAGTATTGGTCTTCAATATTGTCTTTATTTTTCATCACTTCTAATATTATTATCTTGGATTTCGAGTCTTAAATTACCATCAATCAAACAAAGCTTATCATCACCATAAAAACTAATTTTTGGAAATTAGAATATTTAAATGGCAAAAATATCCTTAATTGAACTTGCAAAAATTTTTCTAAAAATTGGTATTTTCAGTTTTGGAGGACCATATGCTCATATTTCTTTATTCGAAGATGAACTTATAAATAATAAAAAATTAATCTCAACCCAATCTTTTGAAAAAGGTATTGGTTTATGTCAATTGCTTCCAGGGCCAATATCCACTCAATTAGCAATATATATAGGTCTTAAAATTAATGGTTATCTTGGTGGATTGATATCCGGTATATGTTTCATTATCCCAGGATTCATTTCGGTATTAGTTCTTAGCTTTTTTTGGCAAATTTATTCAGGATCAAAATTTCTAAATGATTTAATTTATTTTAATCCTCCTATTATTGCAGGAATAATTTTTTCATTTTCATTAGTTCTTTTAAAAAAAAGATTAAAGTTAGATCGAGTATTATTCTCTAGCTCAATCTTATTTCTACTTATATTTGCAAAATATAATAGTATTCAATTTCCTCTCATAACAATTCTTACTATTGCAGGATTGATAAATATTTTCTTACAGAAATGGAAAAATATTTTTTATAGCTTGGTTCCTTTATCTATATTTTCAACAACCTCATTTTTAACTAGCTCAATCATTTTGGATATTGCCAAGTTTTATAATTTTTTTAAGCACTCTACAAACTCAAAGTTTTTAATAAATTATCTTAATCTGTTTTTTTTCTTCTTTAAATCGGGACTTTTTATTTTTGGAGGGGGACTAGTAATCATTCCTCTAATGAGTGATTATGTTGTCTCGCAAGGATGGTTAACAAATAATGAATTTATAGATGGGATAATGATTGGCCAGATAACACCTGGTCCTGTCTTATTAACTACAAGTTTTATTGGATACAAAGCTGGGTTTTCGGTCGGAGGAATAAATGAAGCTTTAAAGTATTCATTTATATCAACTTTTGCAATTTTTTTACCAAGCTTTTTATTGATTTTTGTTTTTGGGAAAGGCTTCATAAGAAACAGAATTAAATCGATTAATTACTTTATCGAAGGAGTGATCAATACAATTCCAGGAGCAGTTATTTTCTCTGGCTTTAATTTAATTGAAGATAGTTTTTCATCAAAATTCTTTTTAATTAGCTCTATTTTTATAGTTTTAATCTCCACACTATTATCTTTTTTTAAAATAGTTCCAACCTACATAATTATTCTTTTTTCTTTAATATTAGGTTTATCAAAATATTTGTTTGCATAAAAAAAGGAGGAAATAAATTCCTCCTTTTAAATATTGTCTTACGGTTTATTTACCGATTCTTTTTACCGCAGCTCTTGACTTCTCAAGAATATCTCCTTTTAAGGGGACAAATCCAAGTGATGGAGCTTTATCTTGATACTCATCACTTAATAATGTATTAAAGGCTTTTTTAATAGCTTTAGTGTTTCTACCATTACCCTCTTCATAAGCAAGTATCCATGTTAATGAAGCGATAGGGTATGCTCCTTTTGCAGTTGGATTAGGATTTTTACCTGCAAGATTTTCATCTAGAGTAATACCATTAAGAGCCTTTGCTCCTGCTTCTACAGATGGTTTTAGAAACTCACCTGAAAGATTTTGAAGTGCAGCAGCTTTGACATTACCTTTTATGTAAGACTGGTTAACATAACCAATTGCGCCTGGAGTATTTTGAATAACACCTGCTACACCTGAATTACCTTTTGCTCCAACGCCTGCTGGCCACTTAACTGATTTACCAGTTCCTAAAGTCCATGTTGGTGAAAAAGCTTCCATAGAGTTAGTAAAAGCTTTGGTTGTGCCTGATCCGTCAGAACGATGTGCCCAAGTTAACTTACCTGATTTACAGCCTAATTCTTTCCAGTTTTTAACCATACCCATAGCAACTCTTACTGCTTGCTCTTGAGTAAGTTTCAAATCACAATCATAGTTATAACCAAAGGCAATAGTTCCTCCAACCATAGGAATCTGTACTAATCCTCTTGTAACCTTTGCTATATCTTTATCCTTCATAGGATCATCAGAAGCACCAAAGTTTACTGTCTGATCAATAAAAGCTTTTCTTCCAGAGCCTGAACCAACAGCTTGATAGTTTACTCTTGGCCCTCCCGAAGTGGCTAAATCTTTGAACCAACGAGTGTAAATTTTGGCAGGAAATGATGCTCCAGCACCACTTAATCTTGTTTTAGCAGAAACACTTGTGCCAGGAACACTTGTACCAGCAGCAATGGCTACTGCAGAAGTGAAAACCAAAGCTTTCTTAGCTATGTTCATGGATGTCATGATTAAATGAAAGACTACATATATATAGCACCGAATTTATACACAAATACTAATTAATTGAAATTTTATCCTGTGGTTAATTATTCCTTAAACTCTTCTTAAACTAATTAACAGCTGGGTATTGCTTCGTTAAGTTTTGAATATATTTGAAAATAAATATGTGTAAAATTTTAACTTGGATTAAAAAAATTTTTAAAAATTTAAGAGCTTTTTTTCGTTTAATTTAAGAGAAGTTTAAGTTTGCTTTAAATTTTGTTTTGGACTTTATTTCTTACCCATTTCTTAACCTAAATTCGTTCTTATAGGTTTGGATTATTATCCATTTTTACGTGTTGAGGTTCATGAAACTTTTTCAAAAATTAATTGCTGCTCCTGCCATAATTTCTTTGGCATCAGGTTTTGCAGTAAACGCGGCTGAGATCAATTCAACAGATCTTAGTGATTATTCAAACTCTAACAATCTAGTATCTTTAGATGATTTTAAATCAGATACTTTATTCCCAGGAGATTGGGCTTACGATTCATTAAAGGATCTTACAAATAGCCCAAAATTCAATGGTAACTCAGTTACTCGTTTAGAAGCTGCTGCTGAATTAAACAACTTAATTGCAGGTGGTGAAGGCTTAATGAATGGAGCTGCAATAGACAGACTAAGTGATGAGCTCGGTTCAGAGTTGGCAATTATGAAAGGAAGAGTGGATGGCCTTGAAGCTCGTGTTAATGGAATTGAAGCTGGTAGTTTCTCAGAAACAACCACTTTTGGTGGTGCAGCTGAGTTTTTAATCGGTGCTAAGAGTAATGGTGATACTGACGCGCAAGAAGCCGTTATGGTTAACTATCACTACTCATTCGACTTAAATACTAGCTTTACTGGTGACGACAAATTAAACATCGAAATTTCAACTGGTAACCAGTATAATCCTTCTTCAGGAGACCAAAAAACACTTGGGGATGATCTTGATTTTGGAGAGCCTGCAGGTGATGGCCTAAGAATTGAAGATCTTAACTACACATTCCCTGTAGGAGAATGGAAACTATCCTTTGGCGAATCAATGGATGCTTCCAAAAACTGGCCAAATGCCTGTGCTGTAAATAATATTTATGATGCATTAGGTGATTGTGGAGCTGCAAACTCAGTTGATCTATCTGGAGATATATCATTTAGTGCTGGCAGAAGCTTCGGCGATGGATGGGATTTTGGTATAGGTCTTTCAGCAAACGATGGTGAAACTACAAAAGGTATGTTCACTAAGGAAGGTGCTGATTACTATGGTGCTGCTATCGGATACTCAGCAGATAATTACGCTGTAACTCTTGCTTACTCTGATAAAGACACTACTTCATACTGGGGTGCTACAGCTTCTTATAGTACTGATGGTGGCTCAACTATCAGTGGCGGTTTTGAAGTCGGAAACCCAGAAGCAGGTGGTGATGATACTACTCAGTTCGTTGTAGGAGTTTCTACCGATGTTGGTGAGGGTACTCTTTCAGCATCACTAGGAACAAAAGCTGCGTATACTGATAGTCAGACAGAGCATTATGCTTACGACCTCAATTATTCTTACCCAATAAATGATTCAATGACTATCACACCATTTTTCTACATAGTTGAGAATGCTGGTGAAGATGATAATGGATTTGGAGCAATCACAACATTCAAATTCTAAATTAAATTTTTATTTAGAAATCTTGCACACATTAAAAAGACCTGCTAATTGCAGGTCTTTTTTTTGACAAAATCTTAATAACTTAAATTGTTCTTAATCAATTAATTTTTTTTTCTTAACTTTTTAAAGGGAGCATGAGGTTGTATTTCCTTACGCACTAAATGAAAAAATCTCTAGCTGCTGCAAGTTTTTCTGCATTACTTGCAATTGTCGCCTCCTCTACAAGTGGCGTATTTGCAAATTGGAATACAAAATATTGGGCAAATGAAAAAAACTTCAACAGAATTTCTTCTTTTAATGTAAGTGATAATTTACCAGAGGGATCAAAATCTACAACCAAAACTTCTTCAGAGGTTGTTACAGCTTCAGAAGATGGGAAGACTTTGATGTATACAGATAGCGATCTAGGAGTAGTAGGTTTAGTTGATATCTCAGACCCTGCAAAACCTAAAGCATTGGGAGTTGTTGAACTTGAAGCAGAACCAACTGGAATTGCAGCACTTGGAAACAATGCATATATAGGTTCAAATACATCCGAAAGTTATACAAATCCTTCAGGAGCATTAGTTCAATATAATTTAGAAACAAGAAAAGCAGTAAAAGAATGTGATTTAGGTGGGCAGCCTGATAGCGTTTTTGTTTCACCAGACGGAACATTTCTAGCTGTCGCTATCGAAAATGAAAGGGATGAAGAATATAAAAATGGATTTATTCCTCAAATTGATGACAATGGCATTCAAATTAATCCTGCAGGTTATGTTTCTCTTGTGAAGTTAAACAAAAGAGGAAAAATACAATGTAACTCAATTAAAAAAGTAGATTTAACAGGCTTATCTGAAATAGCTCCAAGCGATCCTGAACCAGAATTCGTTGCTATTAATGATCTTGGTGAAACAGTTGTCTCTCTTCAAGAAAACAACCATCTTGCAGTAATTGACAAAGATGGAAATGTAATATCACATTTCTCGGCAGGAGTTGTAAAACAAATGGCAGGAATGGATACAAAGAAAGACGGCGCTCATAAATTTAAAAGCAAACTAAAGAATGTAAGAAGAGAACCGGATGGTCTTACTTGGATTGATAATGATCATTTCGCTACAGCAAATGAAGGCGATTACAAGCATATTGATCCGTCACAGGCAAAAAGAGGTGGTTCAAGATCTTGGACTATTTTCAAAAAAGATGGAACAGTAGTTTATGAAGATGCAAATAGATTAGAAAGAGCAATTGCACAAATAGGTCATTTCCAAGATGGAAGAGCAGGTAAAAAAGGAGTAGAACCTGAGTCAGTTACATATTCAAAAATCAATGGAACTCCTTATTTGTTTGTTGGAGCTGAGAGGGCTGGGATAGTAGCTGTTTACGATATCACAGAGCTAAATCAACCTTTGCTTACTCAATTACTTCCATCAGGAATTGGACCAGAAGGATTTGTTGCAATTCCAGGGAGGGGATTAATTGCCTCAGCAAATGAAAAAGACTACAACAAAAAAGAACCTGGTTTATCTTCTCATGTGACTATTTATCAACTACAAGATGCTCCTGCTTCATACCCACATCTAACAAATGAAAATGGCCTTGAATTTGTCTCTTGGGGTGCGATAAGCGGAATGGTAGCTGGTGATGACGGTAAAATTTATGCTGTAAATGATGGGACTTTTAAAACTCAACCAAGAATTTATGTTATTGACCCATCTTCTTCACCAGCACTATTAGAAAGAGCTATAGATATAAAGCTAGATGGTAAGACTGCATTATTTATGGATCAAGAGGGTATTACTACTGATGGTAATGGTGGATTCTACATTTCTACTGAAGGAATCAAGAAAAAGCTAAATGAACATCCTCCTGCTATCTACCATGTAAGCTCAGATGGTGAAATTTTAGAGAAGATAACTCCACCACCTTCTTATCTTAATTATGCTAAAAATCCTGGTTTTGAAGGCATAACAAGGAATGGGGATATTCTTTATATTGCTCAAC
>QCKZ01000019.1 GCA_003214975.1 Prochlorococcus sp. AG-412-C21 | reverse complement strand
CCAGAAGATTTATATAAATCGCCTTTAATTCCTGATAAAGCAATCTGGAAAATAATTTAAATTATCCATGCATAATAAAAAACTTTTTGCTGGTCTACGGCAAGTTAATATTGCTTTATTAAATATTTAATTAATACCATCTACTCACTTTTTATAAATATTATCCCTTTCTTAATTTTTGGTTTTTTCCTTGGAAAAAATAAACCAAGGATATCTGAATATATGGCAAGACCTCTAATAAGATTTGGTATTCCATTAAGTGTAATGGGTCTTTTATTAAAAGAGGGCATAAATATAAACCTTATTAAAAGTGCAGCCTTGGCATTTTTCCTAATTGGATTTTTAATAGCTCTAATAAACATATTCCCAATATTAAAAAAAAGGCTTCCTAACTACACATTGCAACTAGCTGGCCTAATAGGTAATACATCATTTCTTGGGATACCAATTGCAATAGCTCTTCTCCCTTCAAAAACTATAAACTTTACTATCGGATTTGATTTAGGAACAACTCTATTCGCTTGGATTTTTGGACCTTTTTTACTTCAAGAAAAATCCCAAAAAAAGAACATCCCAAATATCAATGGATTATTAAATGCATTGATAAATAGCCCTGCATCAAGAGGGATCATTGGTGTATTTGTGGCATACCTTTTTAAAATAGATGGGATATTAGGCAATTACCTTTGGATACCCGCAAGAATAGTTATTGCTTTTGCAATAATAATTGTAGGTACAAGACTTGGATTAATAACAAATCAAAAGGGTAAAATCTTTGATCTTAATGAAGAAATTAAATTCTCAATTTTATTAAAGTTATTTATTCTTCCTTTAGTTATTTTTCTAATAAGCAAATTTTTAAATTTTGACTTCTATCAATCCTCAGCGGTAATTCTGCAGGCAGGGACCCCAACTGCAATATCCACAATTTTAATGGCAGAAGCTTATGGAATTAAACAAAACATTGCTTCAAAAATTCTTTTTACTTCAACTTTAATTTCAATATTTACAATTCCTCTCTTAACAATATTTAGGAATGCACTAAGATAGGACGATTTAAAAAGCTCAAACGCACGATTAATGAATATTGTAAAGATAATATCCTGATAAATACATAATGTCTTAAGATTTAGACTATGAAGTCAGCTAACCCTGAAAATGAATTTATTCCTTTAGATCTCAGGATTTCTGTGAGGAGGGATACTCTAAGGCTCATATCAGAGATGGCTCAAGATATGGGAATAAGCATTAATGAAGTTTTTAGTTTTTTAGCGGAAGATTCAGTTATTGATCTTGAATTACTCGAAGATTTGAATGAAATTGAAATTCCCAGTAAATGCAGCCTTGATGATCTGAAAAAAGCTATTCTTAAAAAAAGACTTTGTTAGAATTTCTCAACTTTTCTATTTTCCCAGTCAGATTTATAACCACTATTGACTAAAAATTCCGAATACTTATTTAAATCACTTTTTTTAATTCGCCATAAATTATAAATCCCATATTCTCCCAATTTTTGATGATTAATATTTGACCAGTGCTGTTGGCTCGAAGAGTATTTATCTATCACGACCAATAAAGATTTGTATTCATAATCAGGATGGTCCTCATAATTTTTTCTCCTATCAGTATTTAGCCTGTCTGAAAGGTTAATTAATCCTTCTTTAGTATTTGGTTCATAAAAAACTATTTGTCTCGAATAATAATGTAAAGATGGTTTTCTTATCCCAATCATTGCTAAAGTTTCCTTTTCCTCACGAATACCTAAAATTAATTTTGAGATATTCCTCAAAGGTAGTTGTCTTGAAGTATCTGCTAATTTTCTAATTGGCGTCATTAAAAAAGATTGTCCAATTAAAAGTAAAATTTGAAGATAAAGAAATATATTTTTGGATTTTAAAGAAAATAAAATTATTGCTAGGAGTGCAAATGAAGAGAAGAACAATTTGGATTTGAAAATTATCCCAGAGCTTATTAATTCAGATCCAAGATTAGGCATTTCAGGATCATTTATTGAACTCAACCAAATATTTGAGAAAAAGAATGCTATTGAGATTCCAAAAAAAATTAAAATACTAAAAATCCACAAATATGAATAAGTTTTATTTTGATTTTTCAAGCTTATAAAGCTATTACTGATTAAAATCGCCGCTGCTGGAATAGCTGGCAACCAATAGCTTGGTAGTTTCGTCGCAGAAATACTAAAGAATATTAAAACTGATATTAACCAGCATAATGAATAGGTAAAAAGGGTTTCACTAACCTTACAACTTTCTTTTAAACTTTTAAAGAAATCCTTAAAAGCTTCAAATATACCGTGGTACAAAAAAGGGGTGAATGGTAATGAACCTAATATCAATAGGTAAAGAAAAAACCAGAATGGTTCTGCATGATTATTGACAACTGATGTATATCTTTGAAAATTATGATATCCAAAAAAGTTATCCCAAAAAGGCTTTCCTTCTTTTATTAGTTCTAAGACATACCATGGAACACTTATCAGGATTGTTATTAAAAAACCTTTCTTAGGATTTATTTTGCGAAGCAAACTTTTCCAATCCTTCTGACTAAATAAAAAAGATGTAAGAGTCAATACTGCCAAAACAAATGCAACAGGTCCTTTAGTTAAAATTGCAAACCCTAAAAATACCCAGGCTGTGATGCATTGATCATTATTGTTACTTGCCATTCTTCTCCAAAACAAAAGTAGGCTAATCCCTAAGGTTCCAGTTAAAAGAGCATCACTTACTGCAGTTCTACTCCAGATAATTATCAATGGAGAAAGAGCAAAGCCTAATGATGCAACTATTGGAGTAAGGAATTGCCTATCACCCTTCTGAGGCCAACAAAACAAAGTATCTCCAATCATCAACATTAAAAATAATGATCCCAAAGCTGAGGGGAGTCTTGCTGAGAGTGTCCCAAAACTATCCCAAATCTCGTTTTTCGGTAATGAGTAAAAAAAACCCATTAGCCAATATATTAGGGGAGGCTTATCAAAACGGAACATTCCATTGACTTTTGGAGTTAACCAATCACCAGATTCACTCATTGTGCGAGCAGCAGCAGCAAATAAAGGGGGAGTTTCATCCACTAGTCCTGTTTTGCCTAAACCCAAAATAAATATAATGATCCCAGAAACTAAAATCATCAATAAAGTTAAAAGCCTTTTTTTTGTGTAGGAAAGAACCATTGACTATATAAATTTTACTTAATATTCGTTGATTACCTTATTAAGCCAGTTCACAACCTTGTTAGCAAATTTATCGGTGGAGGCATTCTTTTCTACCCATTCTCTACAATTTTTACGCTTTATTTTTTCAATAATCTCTACATAGGAAAGCATATTTCTTTTATCATCAGGAGTAGCAAGATAACCTGTTTTCCCATGCTGAATAATTTCACTAGGTCCTCCCCTTCTATAAGCTATGACAGGCACCCCACAGGCTAAAGCCTCAACAACTACGTTTCCATATGCCTCATTCCATTTCGGAGTATTTAGCAACACCCTACATTTACCAAGTTCTTTTTGTAATTCATTGGTTGATAAAAAACCCATCCAATCTATAGTTCCCTGAGGAAAAGATTGTTCTATCTCTGAGGCATAGGTTTCATCTTCTTTAACTCCCCAAACTTTTAGTTTTTCGCCTAGTTTATTTGCAACATAAACAGCATCCTCTAGACCTTTCTCCGGTGCCACTCTCCCAACCCAAGCCAAAGGCCCCTTCACTGAATCTTGAAAAGTATAATTATCTAATTTAAAACCATTACCAATAATTATTGGTTTTTTTATGAATGGATAATCATCAGCTTGTATTTTGGAATGAAAAGCAAAATTATATGGATGTTTAGCATATACCTTTGTGATTAAATTACTAATTACTGAACTCTCAGAACCCATACTAATAATGTGCGCAATGGGTATCTCTACATTTAGAGTCATCCAAATGGGTAACCAATCATAAGACATGTTTAATAATACATCTGCCTTTTTAGCAATATCTAATCCCTTTTCAAGCATTCCTGCTAAAAGTGAATTATCTGGAATACTTACTGGAGAATTGTAATTTTGATGCTGCCAACTAATTTGATCTTCACCATCTACAAAATGTAATTTTGCTTTTTCATTACTTTCATATAATTTAGAATTTTTGGGAGCTATAACATCTACCGAGTGACCCAAGAAAAGTAAACCCGATACTAATGAATTCAAAGTTAATTCAACACCACCACCTTTGCCGCTTCCCAGAAAACCTATTGGAGTACTAATCAAAACTATACGCATTATTAGATTTTTTACCCCAAGAGACTTATTAAATAGTAGTATCTGCAGATTTATTTTCCCATAAAGACCTTCTCTGGCTAACAAAAAATACCGAGATAAGAACAAAAACCACTCCTATCCATTGAACAATAGTAAGTCTTTCATCTAACCAAAGGCCTCCACTGAGAAGAGCAAATACAGGAGTTAAGAATGCAAGGGTACTAAATCCAGTTATTTCTTTATTATTAGCAAAGTAGAAGAACAATCCATAAGCTATTGCGCCTCCGAAGACACTTGCAAATGACATGAGTCCCCAGTCAAATAATGACCAACTTGGAATTATTTGAAAATTTGATTGTAAGCAATGCCTAATAATTAATGGCACACTCCCTAAAACCATATGCCATCCTGTAACTGCGACTGGATCACTTTTAGTACAGGTGAACCTAATTAAAATTGTTCCTAGGGCCATAGCTAGAGAAGCTGCAAGCATCCAAAGTTCACCGAAGTTAAAAGCTACATCACTCATAGCCTTATCAGACAATAACCACCAATTTTCTAAAAACTCTTGCGGAACGCCTAAAAATACTATTCCTCCTAAACCAAAAAGTAAGCCTAACCATCCAATTGGATTAATTAAATTTCCAAAAATTGCCCTTGCTAAAATCGCCACCAAAAGGGGCTGAGAATCAATCAATACAGAGCCAAGACCTGCTCCAGTTTTTTCTATGCCATAAGTTAAAAACAACTGAAAAAAAGTGGCATCGACAATTGTAAAAACAAAAAACCACTTCAAATCGCACCTATAAATTTTCAAATCTCTTTTAATCAAATATGTTGTTATTAGAACAAGAATCCCTGCAGGAAGTAATCTTAAAGAAGCAACAAACTCCGGCCCAGCACTAGATACTAAGGGAGTCATAGCCGCCATCGAAGTACCCCAAAGTGCAAAAGGGAGTATCATTAAAAACCAATTTAGGATTGAATTCATTAGTTCTGCTGATAATCTTTTTAAAGTAGTTTTATGTTTTTACCTTAAAAGAATGATTTGGCCTTTTAGACGAAAGTCAAAAAAAAGAATGGCTCGTATCGTAATTGATGAGCCTATTACAAGTTCAACAAGAGTTTCTGTCCTTAAATCTCTTAAACAAATTGAGGATAGAGAATTCCCCGCTTTGATCCTGAGAATTGATTCACCAGGGGGAACCGTTGGTGATAGCCAAGAAATATACTCTGCTATTAAAAGACTAAAAGATAAAGGATGTAAAGTCATTGCAAGTTTTGGGAACATATCAGCATCGGGAGGGGTCTACATTGGTGTTGCATCTGACAAAATAGTTGCGAATCCAGGAACAATTACTGGCTCTATTGGTGTGATTATAAGAGGAAATAATTTATCTGAATTATTAGATAAAGTTGGCATAAAATTCGAAACTGTTAAAAGCGGTGTATTTAAAGATATACTTTCTCCAGATAAACCTTTAAGTGATGAAGGGAGAAGACTGCTTCAAGGCCTTATAGATGAAAGTTATAAACAATTTACTGAGGCTGTTGCTGAAGGTAGAAATTTACCCGTGGAAGAAGTAATAAAATTTGCCGATGGAAGAATTTTTACTGGGACGCAAGCAAAAGAATTAGGTCTTGTTGATGAAGTTGGAGATGAATTTGTTGCAAGAGAACTTGCTGCAAAATTGGTTAATATTGATCCTAAAATTAACCCCTTAACATTTGGCAAGAAAAAAAAGAAAATACTTGGACTAATTCCTGGAAGTAAAATTATCGAAAAAATTATCAATAACATCTTTTTTGAGATTGATTCATCTAATAAAATACTTTGGTTATACAAGCCTTAAACAAATATGTATGAAAAAATGAAAGATGATTATAAAATTACATTTATTAGGGGAGCTACAACATCCTCGGGGAATTCTGTTAAGGAAATAGAAGATGCCGTAGTGGAATTAATAGATGAATTAATTTCACGCAACAATCTGATTAAGACAAATTTATTATCAATTACATTCACCGCGACAAAAGATTTGGATGCATGTTTTCCTGCTTCAGTTGCAAGAAAATGCAACGGACTTGATTCAGTAGCATTTTTAGACTGTCAACAAATGTATGTTTCTAATGATGTCGATTTTTGTATAAGAATAATGGCCCAAGTTTTATTACCGCCAAATAATTCCGTAAAGCATCCCTACTTAAGAGGGGCTTCAAAATTAAGGTCTGATAGATGTTAACCTTAATTTAGGACAATTTTTTCCACTTTAAATTTGGATAGACCTTAATCCTTTAAAAATTCATTTAATCAATGTTTAAAAACACAAAAAAACTTGCTTTAAATTATAAAATTTTAAGATTTCTTCTTATTCCTACAATTTTAGTTTCAACCCCATTCTTAAATAACAATCAAGATGCTAATGCAGGGTTAGAATTTCAATGGGAACAAGACTCTGGATATCGCAGATTAAAGTGGTTCCAAAAAGAAAAAAAAAGAAATTTCAGAAATGAAATTTATTTTTTCTTTAGACCAAGTGATAGAAAAGCTGATCTTTTAAAAATTGAACTAGCTGTACCTAAAACCTTTAAGTCCAAACTAAAAACTAAAAATATAAGTCTTTGCAAGGTAAGAATAGGGGGTTTTGATACTAGAACTAAATGTCTTGAGAATATTCCAGCTGATATTGAAATTAAGACTGATGAATCATCCTTACGTACATTAAACATCTACCCCTTTAGCCCAATTCCCTCTAATAAAGATAGTTATGCAATTGTCTTAAAATTCTTTAATCCAAAAAAATCAGGTCTATTTCAATTCCACTCATATGGGCAACTTAAAGGAAAATCAGTTTCAAGTTATTTAGGAAGCTGGACTATAGTGATCGATTAAATGATAAATTAATTATGGATAATAAAAAAAATGACTAAAAGAACATTTGGCGGAACTTCAAGAAAAAGAAAACGTGTATCTGGTTTTAGAGTAAGAATGCGCTCTCATACTGGTAGAAGAGTTATCAAGAGCAGAAGGCAAAAAGGGAGAGAAAGAATAGCTGTCTAAATTTAAATGGGTTTACCTAAAGATTTGCGTTTAAAAGGTCATAGGACTTTTAATTATATTCATAAAAATTCCATAAAATATCATGGAAAATTAATGACATTTAAAGTGGCAAAATCAAATCCGAAAATCCTCTTATCCCATAATCTCTCAAATACCTCAAACAATTTTAGGGTTGCAATTGCTATTAGCAAAAAAGTTTCAAAAAAAGCAGTAGATCGAAATAAAATAAGGAGAATTCTTCAAGAGTGGTTATCAACAAACATTCACAAAATTAATAACCACAAACCTTATTGGTTACTTGTTAACCTTAAAATTGGAGATTTCTACAATGATAAAGATAGACTTTTGGAGGAATTTCAAAACTTAATGTTCACATCTCGTCTAATCAAATGATTAACATGAATGAAGAAACCTTTTACGAAGGTGGTCCTGCAAAAAGTGATTTAATAATAAATCTACTAGCAGGTTTAACTATTCTTGGATTGCCATTTACCTTTGCCGCAATAGTTAGAGCACTTTGGTTGAGATATAAAATTACAAACAAAAGAATCACAATAGATGGTGGATGGTTTGGTAAAAACAAAACACAAGTTTCATTAAGTAACATTGAAGAAATTAGATCTATTCCAAGGGGGTTCGGATCATATGGTGATATGGTTCTTATTCTTTATGACGGATCAAAGGTAGAAATGAAATCATTACCTCTATTCAGAGAAAAGCAGAAATTTATTGAAGAAAACATAAATAAAAGATTACAAATCCCAAATCTCAACCAGGTAGAAGGATTTGCTACTAAATCCTAAATAAATTAATTACAAAAACCTTTTTTTCCTGTAAAATAAAATGTCTAGTAAAATTACACTCTCTTTAACATCGTGATAGGGTTCATTTCTGAAAAACTACTTATCCCGATTCTAGATTTTTTCTACGGTTTAGTACCTAGTTATGGTTTAGCAATTGTTGCATTAACAGTTGTAATTAGAATTGCACTTTTCCCTCTAAGCGCTGGTTCCATTAGGAGCGCAAGAAGGATGAAGATTGCTCAACCAGTAATGCAAAAAAAGCAAGCAGAAATAAAATCTAAGTTTTCAGGTGATCCAAAGAAACAGCAAGAAGAATTAGGAAAACTAATGAACGAGTTTGGCAGTCCACTCGCAGGTTGCCTTCCATTGATTGTACAAATGCCTGTTCTATTTGCATTGTTTGCAACATTAAGAGGCTCACCATTTGCTGATGTTCCTTACAACATAAATCTTAAGGTCGTTCCACAGGATCAAATTGCAGCTATTGATCCAAAACCTTATAAATCACCAAGACACTCTATATTTATTACAGAAAAATCACATTTTCCTGTAATAGCTACTATTCCTAATGGAACAAAATTAGGAACAGAAGAATCAATTAAAATAAATTTGCAAACAACTAATGGAAATAGCTATTCAGAAGTTTTATCTAAATATGATAATGGTTCAAAATTTCTCCCTACTTGGAAGGTATCAAAAGGATCTGAAAATCTAAAAGTTTCCCAAGACGGTACTGTAACTGCAATTAAACCTGGTGATGCAACAATTGAAGCAAAAATACCTGGTCTAGCTGCCAAAAGTGGTTTTCTTTTTATTAAAGCTCTTGGTCAAGTTGGTTTTTATGTAGATGGGGCTATTAACTGGGATATTGCGACACTAGTTGGGGCCTTTGGATTAACCCTACTTCTTTCTCAAGTTTTGTCTAGTCAGGGGATGCCTGCGAATCCACAGCAATCAACAGCTAACAAAATTACACCAGTAATGATTACTGGTATGTTTCTGTTTTTCCCTCTACCAGCAGGAGTTTTACTATATATGGTTGTTGCCAATATTTTCCAAGCATTTCAGACTTTTCTTCTTAACAAAGAAGCTCTTCCTGAGAATCTACAGAAAATTTTGGATCAACAATTATTGGCCAAAGATCAAGTAATAACAACTTCTGCTTCAACTATCTCTGACAAAAGATTACCTTTTGAACCTAACAGTAAAAAATAGTCTTAATCTTAAATAATGAATTCTTGGTGTAGAAATTTAGAATTACTTATAAAATCAAGAACTTCATTAATTTGGATAAGGACTAAAGAAGAGGAAAGATTAGAAAAATTAGTTAATTTCTCTTGTGAAAGTTTAAGTATAAAAAGATTCGTATGCTGGGATTGTGTTAGCGGTATTAAAGGATTAATAAATGAAGAAGGTAAATTTTCTAACAATCCTTTAGGAGTGCTTAATTGGCTTAGGGAACAAAGTCCTGAAGTTTCAACAGTTTTATTAGTAAAAGATTTTCATAAATTTTATGATGATCCATCTATTAATAGAACTATTAAAGAACTATCTTCAGCGCTTAAGGAAACCAGTCATAATTTAATTATTAGTTCTCATCTATTTCCATCATCAGAAGAGCTGGATGAATTAATGACAATTCTAAACTTACCTTTACCTGATCAAAAAGAATTGAAAAATCTAATAAAAAGAATTGCTATTAATACCAATTCAAATCTTGAGGAACAAGACTTAAACCAACTTTCTATAGCTTCATGTGGATTAACCGAAATAAAAGTAAAGCAAGTCACTGCAAAGGCTCTTGCTCAAAGAGGAAAAATAAGTAAAGAAGATATTAAAGATATTCTTGAAGAAAAAAAACAAGTTATAGCAAGAAGTGAAATTTTAGAATTTTTCGAAGCTAAATCAAGTCAAGATGATATTGGTGGTTTAAATCTTTTAAAAGTTTGGCTTAATCAAAGATATAGAGCCTTTTCTAAAGAAGCTAGAGACTATGGACTACCTATTCCAAAGGGAGTCTTACTTGTAGGAGCGCAAGGAACAGGTAAATCACTTATTGCAAAATCAATTTCCAAGAGTTGGTCGATGCCACTTCTCAGATTAGATGTGGGGAGACTATTTTCTAGCCTTGTTGGTTCAAGTGAGGCAAGAACAAGAGAAACAATATCGAGAGCTGAGGCCATGGCACCTTGTATCCTTTGGATTGATGAAATTGATAAAGGCTTTGGTGGCGATGCTAGAAGTGATGGAGGGACAAGTCAAAGAGTTTTGGCAAGTTTGCTAACATGGATGTCTGAAAAAGAATCCGCCGTATTTGTAATTGCTACCGCTAATGCTATAGATAAGCTTCCTGCTGAATTATTAAGGAAAGGTAGATTCGATGAGATATTTTTCCTTGATTTACCAAATTCTGAAGAAAGATTAAGCATTCTGGATTTGCACTTAAAAAAAAGAAGACCAAGTTACAATTTTCCTCTCTCTACCATCATCGACAGAACAGATGGATTCTCAGGTGCAGAACTTGAACAATCAGTAATTGAGGGAATGCACATTTCATTCTCTGAAAATAGAGAGCTTATGGAGAAAGATTTAATAAAGGCAGTTTCTGAATTAGTTCCCTTATCAAGAACAGCTAAAGAGCAAATTGATTTACTAAAAGAATGGTCATCTACAGGACGCGCTCGTTCTGCATCGTAATTAAAATTTAATTATTAAAATATTACATAAGTTAGGAATCATTAATTTAGTTAATTTTTCATCAAAAATCCCAAATAATGAATTGAGATTAACTATCTTGATTAAGGTATAAAAAAAAAAAAGAGTGTTAGATCAAAAATTAATAAGAGAAAATCCAACATCTGTTGAAGAGAATTTATCCTTAAGAGGAAAAGTTTATAAGATATCCCACATACACGAATTAACTGTTAAGAAAAAAGAAATTGATATAGAAATATCCAGTCTCCAATCAGAGAGTAAAAAATTAAGCAAATCAATCGGTCAAGTAATTGGGAAATCGCAAAATAATAAATCACAAGAACTGATTGATTTAAAGAAAAAGGGAAACGAATATAGAATTAAAATTTCTGAGCTTGAAGAGAAACAAAGAATATTAGATAAAGAAGTAGATCATGAGATTTATAATTTGCCAAATTTTCCTAGCAAAGATGCACCTATTGGAAAAGATGAAAATGATAATTTACAAATAAAAACTTGGGGGGACCCTTTGAGAAAAGAGAATATTAAATCACACTGGGAAATAGGCGAAAGTCTTAATATTTTTAACTCTGTAAAATCAACAAAAATATCAAAAAGTCGTTTTATTACTCTCATAGGTGAAGGTGCCAGATTAGAGAGGGCATTGATTAATTTTATGCTCGATATGCATACTAAAAATGGTTATTTAGAGTTAATGCCTCCAGCTTTAGTAAATTCAGAAAGTCTTAGGGGATCTGGACAATTACCTAAATTTTCAAATGAAAGTTTTAAGTGTTCTAATGACGATTTATGGCTTTCTCCAACAGCTGAAGTTCCACTAACTGCTTTTCATAGAAACGAGATTATTGATCCCCAGCAGTTACCTATTAAGTACGTTGCATATAGTCCATGTTTTAGGAGAGAAGCTGGAAGTTATGGAAGGGATACAAAAGGTTTAATAAGACTTCATCAATTTAATAAGGTTGAGCTCTATTGGTTTTGTGATCCAAGTAAATCTTTAGAAGCTCATAAAAAGATTACTTCTGATGCAGAAAGCATTTTAAAAAAGCTCAACTTACCTTACAGATTAGTAGATATTTGTACTGGAGATTTAGGCTTTTCCTCTAGTAGAACATTTGATCTTGAAGTCTGGCTTCCGAGTAGTAAATGTTATAGAGAAATTTCAAGTTGCAGTAATTGTCTTGACTTTCAAGCGCGTAGATCATCAATAAGATCAAAAATTGATAAAAAAAATACATATTTACATACCTTAAATGGCAGTGGGCTTGCTGTTGGAAGAACAATGGCCGCTATTCTTGAGAATGGCCAACAAACAGATGGCAGCGTTAAGATTCCAGATGTCCTGGTTCCATATTTTGGATCAAATTTTTTAAAAACTTCTTAATATAAAAGAATGAATGTCTTAACCTCAATAACAGTTCTTGGATTCCTCATATTTTTTCATGAGATGGGGCATTTTCTTGCAGCAATTTTACAAGGTATTTATGTTGATGGATTCTCGATTGGCTTTGGACCCTCAATTATTCAAAAAAGATTTAGAGATATCACTTATTCATTCAGAGCCTTTCCTCTTGGAGGCTTTGTATCCTTTCCTGATGAAGAACAAAATAATATTGACCCTAATGATCCTAATCTTTTAAGAAATAGGCCAATAATCCAAAGAGTTATTGTAATCTCTGCTGGAGTATTCGCTAACTTAATACTTGCTTACACAATCTTAATTATAAATGTAACTACTGTTGGTATTCCATTTGATCCAGAACCGGGAATTTTAGTTTTAGCGACTCAACCTGAGAAAGCTGCCTCTCTTGCCGGATTAGAACCAGGAGATAAAATATTAGGAATTGAAACTATTACTTTAGGAATTGGTGATCAAGCTGTTTCCACTTTAGTAAAAGAGATTCAAAATTCATCAGATGTACCAATTTCAATAAAAATTGAAAGAGATGGGATTTTCAAAGCTTTAACTTTGATACCAAAAAATATTGATGGGAAAGGAACAATAGGTGCTCAGTTGCAACCGAATATAAGGAAAGAAACTAAAAAGACAAAAAACGTTTTCGAACTTTTTAAATACACTAATAATGAATTTTCATCACTTTTGGTAAAAACAATTCAAGGTTATAAAGGTTTAATAACAAATTTCTCCTCAACAGCTCAACAATTAAGTGGCCCCGTAAAAATCGTTGAAATCGGTGCACAATTATCTCAACAAGGTGGAACAGGCATATTATTATTTGCGGCTTTAATTTCTATTAATTTAGCAGTACTTAATTCATTACCTTTACCATTGTTAGATGGAGGACAACTTCTTTTCACTTTAATTGAAGGTTTTAGGGGAAAACCTGTTCCAGTCAAGGTACAAATGGTTTTTACTCAGTCCAGTTTTTTTATTTTAGTTGGACTAAGCGTTCTGCTTATTATCAGAGATACTAGTCAACTATTAATCGTACAAAGATTATTAAACCAATAAATATATTTTAAAAACTGTTCTCCAAGCTGTTAATATATTATTTAGTTTAAAGATTATATTAAATGGCCAAAAAGTCCATGATTGCGAGAGAAGTTAAACGCAAAAAACTTGTGAAGAAATATGCTGCAAAAAGGAAATCATTATTAGATGAATTTAATGCCGCAAAAGATCCAATGGAAAGGTTAGAAATTCATAGAAAGATTCAAGGTCTGCCAAGAAACTCTGCTCCAAATAGAGTAAGAAATAGATGTTGGGCAACTGGTAAACCTAGAGGAGTATATAGAGATTTTGGTCTTTGCAGGAATCAGTTAAGACAAAGAGCTCATAACGGTGAACTTCCTGGAGTAGTTAAATCAAGTTGGTAGTATGAGTTTTTAACTTAAGTACTATATTTTCTCAAGAAAAAAATACTTTTAGAAATTAAAATTCATTTTTAGGACAATTTTAAAAATTTTTATAGCTTATCTAAATAATTTACTCAATATGTCCCTATTAAATGTAAGAATAAATTATGTTTAGATTTATAATTTAAAAAGTGGAAGGACAAAATAAGTCGATCACGTTTGACGGACGAGAGATACGACTAACTACAGGACTATATGCTCCTCAAGCAAGTGGATCAGTAATGATTGAGTGTGGTGATACCTCACTATTAGTTACAGCAACAAAAACTGCTAAAAAAGAACCATCAGACTTTCTACCTCTGATATGCGACTATGAAGAAAAACTTTATGCTGCAGGGAGAATTCCAGGTGGTTTTATGCGGAGAGAGGGTCGCCCACCAGAAAGAGCGACTTTAATTGCAAGATTAATTGATAGGCCAATGAGGCCACTTTTTCCTACATGGATGAGGGATGAGATTCAAATAGTCGCATCATGCCTTTCTCTAGATGAAAGAGTTCCTGCAGATGTTTTGGCTGTTACGGGGGCTTCAATGGCAACTTTACTTGGTGAGCTTCCATTTTATGGGCCAATGGCTGCGGTAAGAGTTGGGCTTATAGGGGATGATTTCCTCTTAAATCCTAGCTATAGAGAGATTGAGAAAGGAGATTTAGACATTGTTGTTGCAGGATCACCAGACGGTATCGTCATGATTGAAGCAGGTGCAAATCAATTATCAGAGCAAGATACAATCGAAGCTATAGATTTTGGATATGAGGCTGTTACTGAACTTATTAAATCTCAAGAAGATTTACTAAAAGATTTAGGAATAAAACAAATCAAACCATCGGATCCTGAAGAGGATAAAACATTACCTTCTTATTTGGAAAAAAATTGCAGTAAAGCTATTGAGTTGGTTCTTAAGAAATTTGATCAATCAAAAGATGAGAGGGATCTTGAACTCGAAAAAATTAAAACTCAAACTCAAAGTAAAATTGATTCTCTTAAAGATGACAATCAAGTAAAAGTTCTAACCTCCGAAAATGAAAAATTAATTCATTCTGACTTTAAAAAACTAACAAAAAAATTAATGAGGTCCCAAATCATTAATGATGGTAAAAGAGTTGATGGACGAGATTTAGATGAAGTAAGAAAGATAACAGCAGCCGCAGGAATTCTTCCTAAAAGAGTTCACGGATCAGCATTATTTCAAAGAGGTTTAACTCAGGTTTTATCCACAACAACTTTGGGAACTCCTAGTGATGCTCAGGAAATGGATGACCTTAATCCAAGTACTGAAAAAACTTATTTGCATCACTATAATTTTCCTCCCTATTCAGTTGGAGAGACTAGACCAATGAGAACTCCTGGTAGGAGAGAAATTGGCCATGGGGCATTAGCTGAGAGAGCAATAATCCCTGTATTGCCTGGGAAAGAAACTTTTCCTTATGTATTAAGGGTAGTTAGCGAAGTTTTAAGTTCGAACGGATCAACTTCAATGGGGTCTGTCTGTGGAAGTACACTTTCATTATTAGATGCGGGGGTTCCTTTAAAAGCTCCTGTAAGTGGTACAGCCATGGGATTAATCAAAGAAGGCAAAGAAGTACGAATTCTTACGGATATTCAAGGAATTGAGGACTTTCTTGGAGACATGGATTTTAAAGTAGCTGGTACTGAAAAGGGCATAACTGCTTTACAAATGGATATGAAAATCACAGGTTTATCGGTTTCTATTATTTCTGATGCAATTAAAAAAGCTCGTCCTGCAAGATTACATATCTTAGAAAAGATGCAGGAGGCAATAGATAAACCTCAGGAATCCCTTTCTCCACATGCTCCACGACTTTTAAGCTTTAGGATTGATCCAGAGCTTATAGGAACAGTCATTGGACCTGGTGGTAGAACAATCAAAGGTATTACTGAAAGAACCAATACAAAAATAGATATAGAAGATGGAGGAATTGTAACTATTGCTTCTCATGACGGAGCTGCTGCTGAAGAAGCTCAAAAGATAATAGAGGGATTAACACGCAAGGTTCATGAGGGCGAGATCTTCTCAGGTGTTGTAACAAGAATAATACCCATAGGTGCTTTTGTAGAAATATTACCTGGCAAAGAAGGGATGGTTCACATTTCTCAATTATCTGAAGCAAGGGTTGAGAGAGTTGAAGACGTAGTAAGGCAAGGAGATGAGGTAACTGTAAGAGTAAGGGAGATTGATAGCAGAGGCAGAATTAATCTTACTTTGAGAGGTGTAGGACAAAATAATGGAATGTCTTATCCTGAGCCAACACCTACGCCAGTAGCTCCATTAAACTAGAAAGCTAAGGGTAGATAGCATATTTTTGAATAATTTCTTTTATTTGCGAGCAAATATTTTTATGATTTTGTTTGCTATTTGAAGCGATTATTATACCTGGATGTTCTAAAGCAGTTGTACCATATACCAAATCTTTGTTATCAATATTCGTTATTGCTCCCCCAGCAGCTTTTAAAATTGCTTCTGGTGCAGCAAAATCCCAGTCTTTTGGAGCACTTTTACCGGGCAAACTTAATGCAATGTAGATATCACTTTCTCCTCTAAGAATTGAGGCAACTTTGCATCCAATACTTCCCATTACAATTATTTTATTAAACTTAATATTATTAATCAAATTTCTCAATTTCTCATTCCTGTGATTTTTACTAGTTACTACGGTCATCTTTTGGAGAATATTTGTTTCAGAAAAATTTTGTTTTTGAATACTTCCATCCCTTTTCTCAAGCCAAATTTTATCTCCATAAGAAATCCATAGTTCATCTTTTTCGGGGATAAGAACGATTCCAATATATGGCTTTCTTTTATAGTTCAAGGCTAAATGCATTGCAAAATTCCCTGTCCCTTGAATGAAATCTTTAGTTCCATCTAAAGGATCAAGAACCCAAAGCCAATCTGTATCTCGATTGCGATAATTAGTTTTGATTTTAAAGTTTTCTTCGCTCAAAATATCCCAATTAACATCAGGATATTTTTGATTTATTCTCTTAATAATCAACTCATTAACTTCCAAATCAGCCAGAGTTACAGGGTCGTTAATATTTTTATTTTTAAGAATTTCGAATTTTTTTTCTGAATTTTTAATAATATCAGAATAAGTTAACAAAATATTTGCGGCTTCCCAGCTTAAATTTTTCAGATCATCGATAAGATTATTGACATTCACTCCATTAGGTAATTTAATCATTCAATGACAAATAATTTCTTATTATCTCACAGACAAGAGGAACCGGAAAAGGGGATTTTATATCTTGTTGGAACACCAATTGGAAACTTAGATGACATATCCCCTAGAGCAGTTAATATTCTCGCGAATGTTTCTTTAGTTGCTTGCGAAGACACAAGACAAACAAAAAAAATAATGAATAAATTTAGTATTTCTAATAATTTAATAAGTTTTAATAAAGAAAATTCTTTAAACAAAATTTCAAAGTTAATTGGGGAGTTAAAAAAAGGGGAATCAATCGCGCTAGTAAGTGATGCCGGAATGCCAGGCATTTGTGATCCGGGAGAAAATTTAGTGAGTGAAGTAAAATTAGCAGGATTAGATGTTATTTGCATACCTGGAGCATGCGCCGCAATTACCGCACTTGTATCAAGTGGAATTCCATCCTCTAAATTTATATTTGAAGGTTTTCTTCCAAAAAAAAATATTGATAGAGAGAAAATTCTTTTTGAAATTAGTAAGAATGAAAAAACAACTATCCTTTATGAATCGCCTCATCGCCTCAAAAAATTATTAAAGGAATTATTGGAGTTTTGTGGAGGAGAAAGAGAAATTATAGTAGCTAGGGAATTAACAAAAAAGTTTGAAGAACATGTGGGTAACAATATTAATAATGTATTAATGTACTTCAAAGATAAAGAAGTGATAGGTGAAATAACTTTAATTATTAAAGGGATAGAAAAAGAGAACAATCAAGAAATTAATAAAGCCGATTTAAAAAGGGAACTGCATGAATTAATTAGGGCAGGACTAAGTCTATCAGCAGCCTCAAAGTATTTGGCTAAAAAAAATGGCATAAAAAAAGGCATAATTTATAATTTAAATTAAATATTCATATCAATTAAAAATATATGTCTCTTATTTTAAAAAGATTAATTTTTGCAGTTACTTTCAATTCTTCATTATTCCTTTTTTTAATGATGGGGATACAAAATAGTAACAATAAAAGTAAGATAAACTTATTGATAAATGAGACTGTCAAATTACCAATAAGTTTTATTATTGGTACAAGTTTTATTAGCGGTTCTGTAATAGGAAGTTTACTTACTATAAAATATTCAAAAAAAAATGATTAAATTAAAGGGCTATAAGTTTATCAGAATAAACAATCCTTGATATTCCTCTTGCAATTAAAATAGGAGAAACAATTCTAAAAACATCAGTATTAGGAACTTTAATAACTTTTTGTTCTTTGCCACAAATTCTTTTAGCAATTTTTAAATCATGATAAATTTCTATTGTTTTTCTTTTTAAGTCATTAGATGGGAGAAATTCCCAAATTGGATAATCTTTTAGTAATTTTATTTCTAACTCAATACTTTTATTTACAATCATATAAACGATTTTAGGAAAATCGATATCTTTTATTGGAACAGAAGATAATTCCTTTCTAGTAGTATTATCAATTTCGTAATCTAAAGGAGCAATTTCCAAAAAAGATTCAACTGGGAAAAATTCTGTTTTACTTTTGTTATCGTTAAAATTCTCTAAACCTGCAGATTCTTTAATAGAGGTTTTTTTATTTATCCCATCATCTTTTAGTGTATTTTTAATATCATTATTTTTGCGACTATTTATAGGAGATAGATTTTTATCTCTATTAACTAATTCTTTGTATTTTAATTCTCCTAGTATTTTTTTAAGATTTCTTATTATTGTTAATTTTGAGCAATTAAATTTAATTGCTAAAGACTCCACATTATTTCCAGAAGTAAAGCCTTTAATTATATATTCTTTTTGTTTTTCAGAAAGTCTTTTTGCCAAAATCAGTTAAGTTAGCATTTATATCTTAGGAAAATTCTATTGAAAAATGATTTTTTAAAGAAAAACTTAGCAAAAAATAATTTTGAAAATTATTGAAGTATTTCTTTTTGGTAAATTACTTGTTGAGTGTGCAGGGCTGTTTTAAAATAGGAAGGTTATTTAGTTGTTAAGCCATAGAACAGTCCAACTAAGATGATATTTCATCTCTGCTACCTGCTCTGCGACCTACAAGCTAAAAAACCTCTAGCTTCCTTAGCTCAGCTGGATAGAGCAACTGCCTTCTAAGCAGTGGGCCGCAGGTTCGAATCCTGCAGGAAGCGTAAAAACCATCAACTTAAGATTTATTGAATTAAATTATTTTTAAAATCCAATCTAACTTTTTTACTCATCAAAAATTTTAATTAAACATTTATATCAAAATGGATAAAACGCTTAGATTCTCAGATTTTATTCAAGCCGAAAATTTATTTAGGATTGGTATACTAACTCTCGCTTCAGCCCCTTTTTTATCATCAATATTTTTCCTTATTGCAATTATTTCAGTAAAGAATTCAGAAGTAAACTTTTTTGAGGACAAATGGAACATACCTTTAATTATTTCTTCTTTCTTAATGATTATTGGCTTAGTTTATTTAAACACTAACGTAAATTCGTCAATTCTAAAAAACCACTGGGATTCAAATTTATCTTTGCTAGGCCTATTCAATTGGATACCTTTTTTCTGGTTTTTCTGGAAATTTCAGAACTTTGTAAAATCTCCAGAGCAAAGACGCAAATGTGCCATATTTTTTATTGTCGGCACTTTCCCAGTTTTAATTAGCGGATTTGGACAATTTTATTTCGGATGGGAAGGCCCTTTAGAACTTTTTAATGGATTTATAATTTGGTATCAAAGACCTCTAAATGGAATTTCTGGTATGACTGGGATGTTTAATAATCCAAACTATACAGGCGCTTGGTTAAGTTTTATAATTCCTTTTACTCTGGCATCATTTCAAGAAGATAGGAAATCAATTCTTATAAGAGCGTCATCTTTTTTAAATTTTTCAATGGTATTTTTAGGATTAATTATTACTTACTCAAGAAGTGCTTGGATATGTTCTTTAGTAGCTCTTTTATTCCAAAATCTGGACAAGAAATTCATAAAATTTATAAAAATATTTCTTATTCTTTTATTATTTATTATTCCTATCTTTTTTGTTTTTAAAGAAAATATTTTATTTCTAATAAATAAAATAATTCCAAGCATTTTTCTATCAGAATTTAATCAGGAAAGTTTTAAAAATCTTGATCTTATGAGAATTGAAATTTGGGGTTTTGCCCTTAAATTCATATTCCAAAGACCTATTTTTGGTTGGGGATCAGGCTATTTCCCATTAGCATTAGAAAACGAAACAGGAGTCTGGAAGGGACACCCCCATAGTTTAATTTTAGAGGTCTATTACAATTTTGGTATTATCGTTGGTAGCATTTTATTGATTTTTGTCCTTACTTTAATAGTCAAATCTTTTAAAAATATTTTTATTAGAAAAATTTCAACCATATATGATCGTGCATGGTTTACTTCAGCACTAACTTTGCTAACATCTCAGCTTGTTGACCAACAATATTTAGATATAAGAATTAGTTTATCAATATGGATTCTGCTTGCTGGTCTAAGAAATATTATTCGAGAGCAACAAAATCATTAAAAATAACTAATTAACCATAAGATATAATTAATATTCAAGACACTTTATCTATCATCATTTAAAAAGGAAAGCTTGATTTCAGTTTTCAATAGATAAATGAAATTTTATGGAAAAACTTTTAAGAAAAAATGATAGGATATTAATAGCTGGGGCGGGTGGTTTAGCAGGTAATGCAATATTAAGATCATTTCAAAAAGCAGGTTATGGTCAAAAAGAGCTTGGGGGTGAGATCCTTACACCTAGTAGAAAAGAATTAAATTATTTAGATTCAGATAAAGTAAAACAGTGGCTAAAAATCAATACCCCAGACATTGTTGTAATTGCTGCTGGAAAAGTAGGAGGAATTTATGCAAACATGACATATCCATCAGAATTTCTTTTAGAAAATTTAAAAATTGAACTAAATCTGATTGAAAACTCTTGGAAATGCGGTGTAAGAAGATTATTATTTCTTGGTAGTAGTTGTATTTACCCAAAAGACTCGTCATGCCCAATAAAAGAAGAATTATTAATGGAAGGGAAATTAGAACCTACCAATGAATACTATGCATTAGCAAAAATAGCTGGTTTAAAATTGTGCGAATCACTAAGAAAACAATATGGATTTGATGCTTTAACACTTATGCCAACCAATCTTTACGGGCCAGGCGATAATTACGATAATAAGAGAAGTCATGTATTAGCAGCATTAATTAAAAGGTTTATAGACGCAAAAGAAGCAAACGAAAATAAAGTTTTTTGTTGGGGAACCGGTAACCCAAAAAGAGAATTCTTACATTCCAACGACCTTGGTGATGCTTGCGTTTTTATCCTAGAAAACTGGGATCCTACGAAAGAATCTGCACCTAAAAACAAAGAGGGGGGGTTATTAAATATGCTTAATGTTGGAACAGGACTGGAGATAAGTATAAAAGAATTAAGTGAAAAGATTGCCGATATTGTAAATTTCAGAGGAGAAATAATTTGGGACACCTCTAAACCGGATGGGGTCTCTAGGAAAGTACTTGATGTATCTAGATTAAATTCTCTGGGATGGAAGGCAAAAATTAGCTTATCAAAAGGTCTTCAAAAAGAAATTAAAAATTATAAGAGAAAAAATGAAAATTTTTAATTAATAAAAATCTTTTAAAAATTATCAAAATTAAAGTCTTAAAATGATTAAAACAAATTTCTGGTTTAAAAATAGGCAACATCTAATTATAAATGCATTAGCTGACTCAATAGTTTTCTTTATTCTATTTTTGTACTCAAAAAGCTTTGTATTTAAATTTCCAATAACATTCTTTTTATTGTTATTTATTTGGATATTTAACAGTTACGTCCTTGGAAGATACTCAACAAACTTTTTAAAAAAAAATGCATATACCTTAAAGAATTTCCTGTCTACCTTAAGTGCCTTTTTTTTAGGCATATTTTTTTATTTATTATTTGATTGGATTTCAAATTCTTTTATTTTTGACAATATTTATAAATTAAATCTAATAATTTATTCTATAGTTTTCATAACTATTAGTGATTTAATTTTAACTTTATTAAAGTTAGTAATTTTCAAAAATAAAGTAGAAAAGAAATGGATACTTTTAGAAATAAATCAAGAAGAAAATAATGAATTCAAGAATGAAATCATAACAAACAGTAAATTTAAAATAGATTGCTTAAAAATTGAAGAATTAAAAACCATGCAATTGGGTAATTTTGAAGGAATAATTATAAATAATGCAGATTATCTTTCTAAAGAATTACTCAATGAGTTAAAAAACATAAAGAGTTCCGGAATTATGATTATTAATTTATTTACCTTTTATGAAAGATATTTTGAAAGAATTCCTCCAAAGTTAATAAGCGATAAAGATATTATTTCTAGAGACTTTTTTATCCCAAGAAATTCAAATTCAGTAAGACTTAAAAGAATTGGGGATATATTTTTAGCATCTTTTCTTTTTTTAATCACTTCACCTCTTATTTTATTAGCAGCTATTCTTATAAAAATCGAAGATAATGGGCCTGTTTTTTATTCTCAAGAAAGAAATGGCTTGCTTGATATCCCTTACAAAGTTTGGAAGTTAAGAACAATGAAGGTTAACTCAGAAAGTAAGGGTCCCCAATGGGCTTCAAAAAAAGACCCAAGAATTACAGCAGTTGGGAAATATCTAAGAAAATCTAGATTAGACGAGTTACCTCAATTATTATCAGTTATAAAGGGGGAGATGAGCTTAATTGGCCCAAGACCAGAAAGACCAGCTTTTGACAGGAAATTAGGATTAGAGATACCTCATTATAATGTGAGGAAATGGATAAAACCTGGTCTAAGCGGCTGGGCTCAAGTTAATTATCCATATACTTCATCTGTTGAAGATTCTGAAAAAAAAATAAGTTATGACCTTTTTTATTTAAGGAATTTTTCTTTTTGGCTAGATTTATTAATTATGCTTAAAACTATCAAAATGGTTTTGCACATAAAAGGATCAAGTCCTAGAAGATAATTCAATAACCTGATCTGTACTATAGTAATTATTAAGCAATATCTATATAAGAATGGCCAAGACTGCATTGATCACAGGTATTACAGGGCAGGACGGAAGTTATCTAGCAGAATTTCTTTTAAAAAAAAACTATATAGTGCATGGGTTAAAAAGAAGATCAAGCAATTTCAATACTCAAAGAATTGATCATATTTTTCAGGATCCTCATGAAAATGGAAATAAATTTTTTCTGCATTATGGAGATTTAACAGATAGTACTAATTTAATAAGATTAATTAATGAAATAAAACCTGATGAAATTTATAATTTAGCTGCCCAGAGTCATGTTGCTGTAAGTTTTGAAACTCCAGAGTATACCGCCAATTGCGATGCATTGGGAACGTTAAGAATATTAGAAGCAGTAAGAATATTAAACTTAGTTGAAACTACAAAAATATATCAAGCAAGTACATCAGAATTATATGGCCTAATTCAAGAATCCCCTCAAAGCGAATCAACTCCCTTCTATCCAAGAAGTCCTTATGCAGTAGCAAAATTATATGCATATTGGATAACTGTTAATTATAGAGAGGCATACAAAATGTTTGCCTGCAATGGTATTTTATTTAACCATGAATCACCCAGAAGGGGTGAAACTTTTGTCACCAGAAAAATAACTAGGGGCTTAGCTAGAATAGACGCGGGTTTAGATAATTTAATTTTCGTAGGAAACTTAGACTCTCTAAGAGACTGGGGTCATGCTAAAGATTTTGTAGAAATGCAGTGGCTTATGCTCCAACAAGATGAACCAGAAGATTATGTAATCGCAACTGGTAAACAAATCTCAGTAAGACAATTTATAAGCATCGCTAGCGAAGCAATTGGTTGGGGAGGAATACTCTGGGAAGGTAAGGGTTTAGATGAAATAGGTAGAAGAAAAGATAATGGGAAAGTTGTAATCAAAGTTGACTCGAGATATTTTAGGCCAACAGAAGTAGATAATCTTCTAGGAAATTCAGACAAAGCAAAGAAAAAATTAGGCTGGGAGCCAAAAACCAACATAAAGCAGTTAATTTATGAAATGATCCAAAATGATGTAAAGGAAACTAAAACTATTGTTTGAAGTGATATCACTTGATAAATGAGAAACTTTAGAGAATATCTTTGTAAAGTATAATTTACATATTA
>QCKZ01000018.1 GCA_003214975.1 Prochlorococcus sp. AG-412-C21 | reverse complement strand
TGACTTATTGATTGTACTTCCAAATCTAGAACTTATTTTTTTTTTCTTGATTGCTGAAATCAGCTCAGGATGAAGATTTAGGAAATCATCAATCCACAAATTATCTATTACATCTTTATACAAATTATCTATATCATTCTCAATATAGGGATCTTGAGTTACACCTATTTCAATACTATATTCATCAATAATATTATTGCAAAAAGCATGGAATGTAGTTACCTGTAACTTGTAAATTTCATTAAGAAAATTATCAATTTCAGATATAATTTTTTTCTTAGATTTTTCCTTTTCCTTAAATTTTAGATACCAATCCTTAAGGGTATTATCTATCTTATTATCATTATTATTTTGCAAATATAATTTCAGATCCTGAAATCTCGAAAGTATTTTATTTCGTAATTCAGAACAGGTATTTTTTGTGAAACTTAATAAGAGTATCTCATCTGGTTTAATTTTTTTCTCCAAAACAGTTCTTAAAACTATGTGAGCCAAAGTAAAACTTTTGCCAGTTCCTGCACTTGCTTCTACTAATTTAAATTTATTATCTAGTTTAATTTGATTAATATCCATATCCTTATTTAATTAATATTTGACCTCATTTTTATAAAGTAAGTAATTCTTAAATTTATTGTTTAAATATTGCTCTTCTAAAGAAATCTTTAATTTAATTATTAAACTCAGGCTTATTGATAAAAATAAATAATAAATAGATAGATTTGTTATAAAAAGACCAAGTGAAATAAATATTAAAGAATAATACATAGGATGACGAGTAAATCGATAAATACCGGTAGTAACAAGATTGCTATTTTTTATAGGTCTTGGGAAAGGTGATAAATTTCTACCTAAGTCTTTAATTGCAACTAACATTATTATGAAAGCGATTATTATAATTAAAATCCCCATTAAATAAGAAAAAGGACTAACTTGAATTATTTGTTTTTGTGGAATAAATTCCCACTGCAAAAAATGGAGAATAATAATAATAAACTGTAAAAAAACAAGGCTTATTTCATAAGCAGCTTTAAAAAATTTTTTTAATTGAAATTTAGTCATTATTTATTTCTTTAATGCTTCAATAAGAGGACTATATAATTTGAATGATAATTTATCAAAATTATTATTTCCAAAAAAGAAATCTGGTTCTTTTTCATTTCCAAAACACAATTTCATTTCAATATTATCTCTTTCTCCTTTAGAAAAAGTTTTATTACCAATCCATCTATCAGTAAAAGCTTTTTTCTCATTTTTTGATTTTATTTTTGCTTCTACGTATTTATAAGTACTTTCTGGAGGGAGAGGTAAACATTTTTCAGAATAATTTTTAAAAATATTAATGTATTCCTCCAAAATTAAATTTGACTCAATTGCTCCCGGGGATTGAATAATTTGCGATTTATAATGATTTTCTGTTCTAAAAATTACTTTAGTCTTTTTTATATTCTTTTTAAAAGAAGAAATAAAGAGTGATTTTATCCAAGCCTCTGTCAAACGACTTAAACTTAGTTTTGAATGAATTAATTCAATTACGGTATCATTATCGATGAAATATTCTTCTTTATTTGCATTTGATTTAACATAAATTCTATCAATCTTATTATGTTGACTCAAACTCGTAGATAGACTCCCTAATAAATCTTTAATTTCTTTTTCTTTTATAAAAATACTATTTTTTGGTATAAAAATACCATTTTCAACCAATTGATCATTAATATTCAAATTTTTTAAATCATCAATAATATTATGGTTATCAATATCTAATTTCTGGATTATTTTTGTAATTAGTTGCGACTTCTGCAGATTACTTACATACTCCTCATCTGGATGATGTATAAATATTTCCTTTGGGGAAATATTTTTTTTATTTAGCCAATATTTTTGTGGAGTCTTGAACCAATAAATCAGTTCTGATAATTTGTAATTTTTAATATCAGATTTTTTTTCATTCCAATCTATATCTTCTATTAAAGAATAATTACTTTTAATCATCTTAGAACTATTAATATCAATTATTTTTTTTTTATTTAAATCAGAATCTTTAATTATTAGTTCTCTTTGGCCTTGGTTTAAAAAACTATCAAAAAAAGAAATTAACTCTTTTATGGGAAAAGAAACATCTAATTTTTTATTATTTTTGTCATTCTTTACCCAAGTAACTATAAATTTATCTCTACAGGCAATTAACAATTCAAGAAATGAATATTTCTCTCTTTCAAAAACTGATGGATCGCCAAGGCGATATTTATTAGATAATAAATTAATATTTTCATTCTTTGATAATTTTGGATAATAAACACTGTTCATGTCTATTAGGAAGATAACCTTATGTGGAATATGCCTTGAATTCTCAATATCACTTACTAGGATCTTGTTGATACGAGATTTTCTTTGATATTTAGCTTTATTTATGCTAGAAATTAATATCTCTCTAAAAACATTTAACAACATAAGATCATCAGGTATTAAATGTATTGCTTTATTATCAAGAATTCTATTTATTTCACTTATTTCTAAATTAAAATTTGCATTAGAATTAGCAATACTCTTTAATATAAAATTTATCTTTTCAACCCAATTTGAATAAGGAAAAGATCCTCTTAGCAAATTAATATATTTTTTTAAATTAAGTAATATTTTAATCCATTTATTCAAATCCAAACTTATATTTTTTAAGCTAAATGGTTTTAAATTAAAAGTACTTAAATTGACTTCTTTGTCATAAATTAAGCCTAAAGTAATTCTATTTATAGACCACTCTAGGGTATTTTTTTCTTCGCCAAATCTTTCATTAGCATCTAATCCCCAATGAAAACCAACTTTGGTAAGTAAGAAAATAATTTCATCCTTCTCATTAATATCAAAATCAAAAATGTTTTGAGTTACTTTTGTCGAAAGAATATAATCTATTTTTTCAAGTGTAATTTTATCATTTGCTATTTCAGTGATCTCAATTAAAAATTTATAAATGTCTGGAGAATCATGATTATCCTCATCAATAAAAAAATAAGGTATCTTTTCACCATTAATTAACTCACTATTAAAGATATACCTAAGATAAGGTTTAATTTGATTAGTTTGTGGAGCTAAAACAGCAATATCACTATATTTAATATTCTCGCAAGAATTTATTATTTCTATAATTTTATTTCTTATAAATTCTAATTGACTATTCTGATTAAAATGCTCATGAAGTAATATTGAATCATCCCTTTCATTTACTATAAAATCATTACTATTATTATCAATTAGTTTTTTTTGTATTTGATTAAGAAGAGTAATATCTTTCTTATCAAAAACATTAGTTGTTGGATCAATATAAATTAGGTTATTTTTTGAATTTATACCTTCTTTATAAATATTTTCCTCAATTAATTTCTGAAAGTTTGCTCCAAATTTGCCAAATATTTGCTCTATATTTGTATTATATAAATTCAGTTTTCTTTCATTATAATCAAACTTCAAATCACCTTCAAGACAATTTATTCTATTCCATAAATCATCTCCAGCAGATATTAAATATAAATTTACCTTAGTAAATTTTGAAAGTTCTGAATAAAAGTTAACATGGAGTTTAGATAAGTTATTATCGCAAATAATATAAATTTGATTTGGTAATTTAATTTGAAAGTTTTTTATTTTTCTTAAATTTTTAATTAATTCAATCATGTATAAACATGAAGGCTTTTCACATATCTTTTTCTCTAATAATTTATATAAAATAGGTTGCCAAAATTGATCTGAATTTAAATTTTTAAATAGATTAAGTGAATTAATTTCATATCTATTCCATTCAGCAATCATTTCAGGTCTAAAAATTAGATAATCAATAAAATTATTCGTGATCTTTTTTGTAAGATTATATATGTCGCCATCAATTGTCTTTTTATTCTCCAAATATTTATCAATCCAATTTCTAAGCGGATCTGATTCTTTAAAGCTATTTAATTCTTCTAATGAATCAATAATGCCCCACTTAATTGACTCAAAATTCCATAAACCCATATCAATTCCTGGGAAAAAATTTGTCAATAATGATTCGGTGTAACTTGAAATTGTCTTTAATTCATAAAGAGCACTTATTTTGTTTTTTATAGTTATTTGTTCACTTAACCACTTACCCAAAAAATAATTGGGAACGGCTATTTCTAATTTCTCAGTTATAAAAGGAGGACATATTTTTAATTCTTCTGCTAAAAGCTCACTAATTACTTCAATTTTGTTTGACTTATAAAGATTGAGCAATTTTTTAGTTGGTTATGTTACTCAACTTTAAATGGATCATTTATTTCTGCATTAGGACATTCGAATTCCCCAACAGCCACAAACTCTAAACGAAGCTTCAAGAAAGTTATAAATTTTTTATCCATCGATAAAACAGCTGCTGGTGGTGATGGAATCTTTGCATTTAGATCAACAAATTGAGTGGTTTGCAAAAATGATGGATTTTTTAAGAGCCAAAAATCTATTTCTTTATTGTTTTCTTTGTAGTTCCTCATCCTCTCTTTCAAAATCTCTTCAAGAGGTTCTTCAACTGTTAAAAACTTTTCACTTGCCGCTATGAAAAAATATGTAGTCATTTTGAAATTTAATTTGTTGTAATAAGAGACTTCATTTCACGGACAGACTTTTCTAATCCTATCGCTAAAGCCCTTGCAACAATACTATGACCTATGTTTAACTCGTTCATATTGTTAATTGATGCAATTTTTTTAACATTATTGTAGTTAAGGCCATGACCAGCATTAACAACTAATCCAAGGTCGTTTGCTAAATGTGTAGATTCTATAATCCTTTGAAGCTCCTCATACTGATCGTAACCGGTTAGTTCAGCATATTTACCAGTATGTAATTCTATAAAGTTAAACCCTATTTCTTTTGAATAATTGATCTGGTCACCAATAGGATCAATAAATGCACTTACTTCAATATTTGAATCTTTTAAATTTTCAACAAAATTCTTTAGATATTTCATATTACTTTTTACATCCAACCCCCCTTCAGTAGTTACTTCCTCTCTTTTCTCTGGTACAAGTGTTATGTAATCTGGAAGAAGCTTTTTAGCAATTTCTAACATTTCTTCTGTAGCAGCCATCTCTAAATTTAGTTTTGTTTTTATAGTTTCTTTCAAAAGGAACACGTCCCTATCTTGTATGTGTCTTCTATCCTCTCTTAGGTGAACTGTAATTGAATCTGCCCCTCCTAATTCCGCCAAAAAAGCAAATTGTACAGGGTCTGGCTCAACAGTTTTCCTTGCTTGCCTTACATTTGCAATATGGTCAATGTTTACTCCTAAAGTAGTCATAATTTCAAAATTTTAGTTTCTAGACAATCTAGTAACCGCCCAATAATAGCTAATAAAAAATTACAAACACTTAAATTATTAAAATATAGTTAATTGAATTTGAAGAAAAAATCTATAGATATTTGGTATAAAATCAACCCAGTATTGGGATTTATAGCAATGTTGGTTACTCAGGACATTGTTTTGAGATTGTTTTTCAGTAAAAAGAAAATAATTAATAATGGGTTTTCGATTCCCATAAATTCCTCTATTATTTTGGCTCCAACACATAGATCAAGATGGGACGGTTTAGTCCTCACTTATGCAATGGGTAGAAGAGTAACTAATAAGGATTGTAGATTTATGGTTACTAAATCCGAGATGAAAGGGATACAAGGTTGGTTTTTAAAAAGACTTGGATGTTTTTCGATAAATCAATTATCGCCATCTCTATCAGCCTTAAGATATGCAATTACCCTTATAGAAAAACGCGAACAATTAGTTGTTTTCCCAGAAGGTAAAATTAATAAATATGGAAAAAAATTGTTTCTTAAAGAAGGACTATATAGATTAGCGAGATTAGCTACAAAAAAATCAGAATCAATTATTATTATTCCAATTGGAATTGCCTACAGCAAAGTAACTCCAAATTTTAAAAGCGAATTTTGTTTGTCACTTGGTCAACCAATAGCAATGAATGATTATTTAAACTTTACCATCAAGGAATTTAATAAATTTTTAAATGGAGAAATGAGGAAACAAGAAGAAATAGCATTAAAAAATGTGGGTAGATGAATCCACAATAAGTTAATATTAATCTTAATAATTTAATGAGAATATGAAATTCTTAAAGTTAATACCAATTTTATTTATATTTTTTGGAAATTTTCCATATAAAAATTTAGTTCATGCAGGAATCAAAACTCCAAAAGACTATAAAGTACTTTCAAATGATAGTGAAAAGCTCTCACTCTCAAACGTAGAATATTACTTAAAAAAAGGCGATAAATTTATAAAAAACGGAGATTTTGATAAAGCTTTGGATTCCTATCTAGATGCAAGAAAATTAGCAAAGCAACTCGCATTGTTTTATTCAGATCTAAATACATCCTTTTTAGGAATTGATGCAAGAATACCAAATGAAATGCAAAGGAAAGGTAAGCAAACATTACAAATTTTGGCACAAACAAATGAAAGATTAGCCTCTATGTATATAAAAACAAAAAAATCTGAGGTTGCTGTCCCCTTACTTGTTGAAACAATAAGAATAATGTCTCCTAATAGTCAAGAAGGTAAAGAAGCTTATGACAAATTAATACAACTTGGATTTGTTGAAACAAAGTATAAGGGTTAATTACAATTAATTATGATTACTAAAACTGAAGTTATTAATTTAATAATTAAAAAATTACCAAGTTCCAAAGTTTTTGTTGAAAACCTTAAGGGAAATGATCATTTGCAAGTAACCGTAATTGCATCTGAATTCAATGGATTATCATTGGTTAAACAACATCAGCTAGTCTATTCTGCGTTAAAGGAAGAATTGGCTTCAGAGGCTATCCATGCCCTGGCATTAAAAACAGAAACACCCAATTGAATTATGGACAACTTAACAAAAGATAAAATACAAAAACTGATTGATTCTAATCCAGTAATGGTATTCATGAAAGGGACTAAATTAATGCCTCAATGCGGTTTTTCCAATAATGTAGTTCAAATACTAAATTCCCTAGGTATAGAATTTGGTACTTTTGATGTTTTAAGCGATTTCGAAGTACGAGAAGGTATCAAAGAATATTCAGATTGGCCCACAATTCCTCAAGTTTATTTAAAAGGAGAATTTCTTGGTGGATCAGACATTCTTATCGAAATGTATAACTCAGGATCACTAAAAGAAAAAATAGAAATCGAATTAGCGTCTTAAGACAATTAGTGAGTATAAATACCGATTTGGTTAATAAAAATTAATATTTTAAATCCTTTTTTTATCAAAAAACCCTTTATTTACGTCTCCTTCTGGATCAATAAAACTTGATGGATCTAAAATCCATCTTTCAATTAATCTTTCTAATTTCTCTTGATCTTTTTGCTCTAAACTACTGCAATTCCTCAAGGCTTGGAGATAACCATCACTATATAATTTAAGATCAGATGGAGTATGAAAACGAGTAACCAAGTCTTGGCAACTATCGCAAATTGATTGAAAATGACGAATTGCATTGGGATTTTCAAATGATGTCATAATTCGATAGATTCTTATTTTTATTTAACATTTGTTATACCTTATTAAGGACGATAAAAAATTGACTGGCCAAACAGTAATTAAGAATGCAATCAACTGAGCAAATCTTAGCTTCAACCCCTGGTAGCTCACAATTGCCTACGAACTCTCAAACTCCTTCTAGAGTTCTTGTTGTTGAACCTCACCCCACACTTAGAACGGTCCTTGTGCAAAGGCTTCGTCAGGATGGTCACCTAGCTGCTGCCGTTGGATCAGCTGCAGAGGCTGTTGACCTATGTAGAGAACAATCACCTGACTTATTAGTCAGCGCAGAAATCCTCGAGCAAAATACAGCAATGAGGCTTGCTCAACAATTGGGATGTTCTGTTATTGTTCTAACAGCAAGATCAGGTGTTGAAGCCTTAGTAAATCTCCTAGATGAAGGCGCTGATGATGTTTTAAGAAAACCATTTGGACTGGAAGAGCTAGCAGCAAGATGTAGAACCCTACTAAAAAGAGGAAGAATAGGTTTACAAGAAAAAGTTGAAGTTGGCCCCTTAGAAGTTCATCTTCTTTTAAGACAGGTAACGCTCAGCGAAAAGCCTGTAGAACTTAGCCCAAGAGAGTTTGCTCTTCTATGTGCCCTTCTTATGCCTCCAGGCATGGTAAGGAGTCGACAAGAGCTTCTAAGAATGGCTTGGCCCCCATTCAGTGGAGGTCCAAGATCAGTAGACACTCAAGTCTTAACACTGAGGAGAAAATTAGAGCAGGCAGGATTGGGAGAAGGAGGAGGAATAACAACCGTGAGACAACAAGGTTATAGATTTAGCATCGATAACATCTGATATTTAAAAGCAAAAATCTCCCCAATAATCATTAAAACTGACAATAATGTTAATAATTTATAAGTCCATAGGGGAGATAAGTAAGATAAATCATTTTCATCTATTCCAGTTTTTCTGGAAATAATTAATAAAAACTTCTCAAAATTTTCAATCCTCTGTGGTAGCAGATAGTTATCACCTTTTCTAGTATTTAAGTAATAGACCTTACTACCCTGACTTGTGGGTAAAGATTTGATTAATTTAATATCCTTCCAAAGAATTTCCCAATTTTTTCTCCCAAAAGCTTTAGAAATTAAGCTAGTTTTGTATGAAATTTTTTTATCACAAGTCTCAACGTAATCACTAGTGACACTTATAATTAAAAAAAGTCCGAGTATGAATATAAAAATTGAAAGATTTTTTAATTTGTCAATTGAAATAAATGGGATAGGAATTGTAAGAGCTATATATAGTGAAATTAATGAACTTTTAACAAAAAAAAGAGTCTTGAACTTTTCTATCATTTCATAAGGAAATCTTTAGTTTGGTAATTTGAAACTGTTTATATTTAATTTCGCACCTATTTTATGAGCACAAGCGTAACCACTAAAAGCTACGGCATTTAGGCCTTGACCTGGAAAGCATGAATCCCCTACGCAATAAAGATTTTCAATTTTTGTGGTATTGAAAGGCATTGGTAGAAGTCCAAGCAACTTTCGCCTAGGAATTGGTCCATAACTCCCTTCATATCTTCCAAGAAACTTTTTATGAGTTTTTGGAGTGCCAACTTCTTTATGATCAATATTTTGTTCAAGATTAGGTAAAATTGTTGAAATCTTTTCGACAAGAAATGAAAAATATTTTTCTTTCTTTTGAAGATATTCTTTCCTTGACAGGCCTTCCCATTCATTGATTGATGAAGGAGTAAATGCATGGACGATATGTTTACCTTCTGGAGCTAAAGACGAGTCAAGTAAAGTAGGAATGGAGACAAAAATTACTCCCTTTTCACTTTCTAATTCATCCCAATTCTCAACAATTATATGATGACAATTAAAGTTATTACTTATTAGATTTTTCTCTACACCAAGGTGTATTGAGACAAAAGAAGGGGAAGGTTTGTAGGTTTTTGACCACTTATATTCACTTTTTGGCACGTTTTCACTTGCAATCAATCCTTTCTTTTTATCTTGCAGTCCAAATGTATCCCATCTAGTGGAATTGGATACAATAATATTTGAGTAGATTTCTTCCCCATTTGAAAGCTTAACTCCTACAGCTTTCTCATCCTTTAAAAGTATTTCAGTCACATTGGCTTTATAGCGAATTTTGCCGCCTAATTTTTCGATACCAGAGACAAACTTCTCGGCTATCTTTCCAACCCCTCCTTTTGGATAATTAATACCACCAGCATGCCTATCAGTAAAAACCATTCCTGCATTAATCATAGGAGTTTTAAGAGCTGGCATCACTGACCAACAAAAACATTCGATATCGATAAATTTTAAAAGTTCAGGATCTTTTATAAACTTTCTAGCAACATCTCCCGCATTTACAGGTAACCATCTAGCTAGCCCTAAACAGGACAATGGGGATTTAAAGAAAACTTTAAAAAGATAACTGGGATCCTCTATTGATAATAGAGGCATTGAATCTAAACATTTAAATACACTTGCACAAGTATCATAGAATTTCTTGATACCTTCTTTTTCGTTAGGAAAATTAGCTGATAATTTACTTATAAATTGCTCATAGTTCTTATCTACAGAAATACTAAAGTTATTAGGAAGGTGATATTCCAGTTGAACAGGATCAGGAATAGTTTCGCATTTTTCATTTACATCTTTTAAAGCACGCGTTAATAAATTGGTATAACCCTTATCACCAAATCCAAAAATCATTGAAGCCCCAACATCAAAGGTATATCCTTTTCTAATAAAAGAGCCTCCACTTCCTCCAGGAATAATATATTTCTCAAGAACTAAAACTTGAGCACCCTTAGCAGCTAATTGTGATGCAGTTACTAAGCCTCCTATTCCTGAGCCAATAATAATTGCATCAAAATTTTCCTTATTAAATTTCATTTTTGAAACTTTAATTATTTTATTCTAATTAATTTTGATAAGTAAGTGATCCTTTTCAAAACAAGAGTCTAATATTTTTTTAAACCCTTTTAAAGCTTCTATAGATCTTTCTTGATAAGCTATGTACCTTGTTCTTTTGTCTTTTATCCTTCTAGTTAGTTCCGGAACTAAACCAAATGAAGCAGGCATTGGCTGAAATTTATTTTTTTTCTGATTAGATAATATTACATTTCTATTACTGATGAAATTCATTAGAGACCCAATCATTGATTCACTAGGGAAAGTTACTGTTTTTTTACCCCTAGCTAATAAGGATGCATTTATTCCTGCGAGTAACCCCCCCGCAGCAGCAGCAGCATAACCTTCCGTACCTGTTATCTGACCAGCAGCTAATAGAGTTTCTCTTTTTATGAATTGAAGTGTTGGCAAAAGTAATTTAGGAGATTCTAAAAAAGTATTTCTGTGCATCACCCCAAAACGTACAAACTCAGCATTTTCTAAGCCAGGAATCATCCTAAAAATTCTTTTTTGTTCTGACCATTTGAGGTTGGTTTGAAAACCTACCATATTAAGTAACTTCCCTTCAAGATCTTCCATCCTCAATTGAACAATTGCATGAGGCCTATTTTTCAATCTATTTTCCCTATCAAACAAATCTCCCCATTTAGGATTCCACAAGCCAATAGATTTCAAAGGGCCGTATCTCATAGTGTCAATTCCTCTTCTAGCAATTTCTTCTATTGGCAAACAAGCTTCGAAGAAATTTGCAGATTCTTTATCAAAGTCTTTTAAGTTAGCCTGCTGACCTTGAATTAATTCACTTCTAAAATTTATATATTCATTCTTATCCATAGGACAATTTAAATACGCTGGATCTCCTTTATCGTATCTACTCGCTTTGAAAACTTTTTTATAATCAATAGTTTTCCCATATATGATTGGACTCGCTGCATCAAAAAAATGACAAGTTTCAATTCCTGTAAAACGTTGAATTTTGCTTGCCAACTTATCTGAAGTTAATGGACCACTAGCAAGTATCGTTATATTTTCTTTGCTAGGAAGATCTAATTGTTCTATTTTTTTGATTTCAATTAAAGGGTGATTAGATAAAGACTCAGTTAAAGAATTACTAAATTTAGATCTATCAACGGCTAAAGCACCTCCCGCTGGAACAGCAAATTTATCTGCAGTTCCTAATATTAAAGAATTAAACATTCTTAATTCTTCTTGCAATAATCCCGCTGCTCTATCAGGACTTAATGATCCAAAACTATTACTACAAACTAGCTCTCCAAACTCACTAGTATGGTGTGCTGGAGTTGAAGTGATAGGTCTCATTTCAACTAATTTAACGGATATGCCTGAATTTGCTATTTGCCAAGCAGCTTCACATCCTGCAAGACCTGCTCCAATTACAATTACTTCTTTATCAATCAATTAATTAATTCTTTTATTTCTCTCCGAATTGTCTATTCCATTGCTCTCTTGCAGGTTTTTGAATATTGAAAACAACCCATGCAACTGCAGCAATTATTGGGGCAAAAACGACAATAGCTCTTAACATTTAAAAAATTCTATTAGATACTAAATATTTTAGCTTTTAACTTTAAATATAGAGAGAATTCTTAATTTTTTAGTCAATAAGTTAAGAAATGTATTTCTATTGTTCAACTTGGGATAATAAGTTGTTTTTTTTGCCTTAAAAAGGGATAATTTCATATGTACTCAATTTTACAAAAATGGGTCGCTAGCTCAGTGGTAGAGCATCCGGCTTTTAACCGGCTGGTCCTGAGTTCGAATCTCAGGCGACCCACATTTTCCTAAATTGAGTTCATTATTTATAAATTCGTTATAAAAATAAATCCAAACATCTACAAATTCAACCTTATTTATGATGAATCTTATTAGGTCATTAATTGGTGATTAAAAACTGTTTAAGATCAATTATTTTAACGAAGGATTTTTTTTTTGAAAAATATATATAAACAAGTGAATCTAAATAAATTTGCTGATAAGTTCGAGCTGAAATACATAAGTTCATACAAATAAAATTCCTCAAGGACTTTTAATGCCAAAATAGTTTTAAATTTTCAAAAAGTAGAGAGATTGCTTTATTAGACCTTATTCAAGCTAAAACCTTATTTAATATAAAAATTTTCATTTAATAATGAAGAATTTGTTTAATTATATTCATCAAAGGATTACTGAGAATCCAAAATCTTACGCATTTATGCTACATTTATGTAGCAAGTTCAACTTTAAAAAAAAATAATTTATTTAATTTCAAAAAAGCCCTTTACAAAGCTTCATATTTACTGTTACAATAGTTCACATAAATTCAAATTCTTATTATGACTCCTGAAGCAGAACGTTTTAATGGTTGGGCAGCAATGTTAGGTTTCGTTGCAGCTGTTGGTGCTTATGTAACTACTGGACAAATCATTCCTGGTTGGTTCTAAGTTTTAGATATAAGTATTACTAATTTTAGTGTAAGCATAAAATCGATGAATCCAAATTTCATAGTGATTTAACTAAAATCTCTTTTATTGATTCAACATAATGAACAATTCCTTTTTTTTTAAATTACTTTTAACTAATTGCTTACACTAAATTAGGAAATTTTCTTAATTTTGTATTTATGAATAAAAATTATTTGTTTATCGCAGAAAGAACTAATCAAAGATTGGTTTTTGATATTTTTTTGAGGTAATCATTAATTATTTTTTATTAAGTATATTTACCGGATATGCTATAACTCATCTTTACAACAAATTTACCTCGAATTTTTCGAGGTTTTTTATTTGGATGTATGATTAGTCAATTTAAAATTTATAATTTTTCCTAAAATATTTTACTTTTATCTTTATTATCCATATTATCTAAACAACTTGAACATAGAATATGACCTTTTTTACTCCAAAATGTTTTAGTTGATCTTTCTATATCTCTCCTACAAATAAGACATTTAAATATAGGAACCATTATGAGTTGGTTATTTTAAGAACATAATTATTTTTAGTGTACATAATAAATTATAAAAAGTAATTTCAAATTAAATTTTTTCTCAAAAAATATTTTAAATATTAAATTAACTCAACAAGAATGTCCTCTTTAAATTTCTTTTAAATTAAATTTGATATCACCTAATTTCAGAAAAAAGTAAATTCTAAATAAAAAAGACCCACCTAGCGGTAGGTCTTTTTCATGTGTGTAAGATTGTCTAAATTAAACTAATGAATTTAGAAGCTGAATGATGTTTTCACGATAATACCTGTTTCGTCTGCGGCTGCTGCCTCTTTAACGTAAACAACTGGTGTGACTGTCATTCCATCATTAACTGGGTAAGAATAGAAAGCTTCATACATGTAGTACTCAGTAGCATTGTCAGCAATGTGACCTGTTGTTCCTAAAGCAGCACCGAATGTACCTGGACCAACTTCATCCCACTGAAGACCTACAAAGAAAGTAGAAGTATCTTTCTCACCTGATTTCTCAGGATCACCCATTTCATAACCTACACTAACTGAAGGCATAGAACCAGACTCAGATGGTGTCCAGTATCCATTTAATCCCCAGTAAGTTACATCTTCACCAGCTTTAGCTGTGTTGTCACCAGTTGAAGTTACTGTTTCAACTGAAGCGTAAGTTACAGATGCTCCATATGAATCAGCTGTATATGTTAGCTGACCACCAAATACGTCTGTACCTTCTTTCGTTAGAAGACCTTTTGTATCACTTCCAGAACCTGTGTAACCGATTGCTGCTGTGAAACCGTTACCGATATCATAGCTTGCACCAAATGCAGTACCTTGTCCACCAGCCATAGCTGACTCAACATTACCGCAATCATCTAATGTATTAGTGATTCCACCATAAACACATGCTGTGCTGTATAAAGTACTTCCGTCCATGTTGTCACCAACAAAAACAGTTGTTTTGTCACCAAGTGGGAATGTGTATGAAACACCATCTACCTGCAGAGCATCTGAAGTAGAATTAAGATCTAATTCACCTAATAAAGTTGTTCCATTTGCATTACCAGCATCAAGAGAAATGTCTAATGAATCTTCACCAGTGAAACTAGTATTTAAGTCAATTTGAAAACCGTAAACAGCAGTGATAGCCTCTTGACCGTCTGTTTGAGTTGAAGAAGTTCCCTGACCGTCAACTGCACCAATAGCCATATCAGCTGAGAATGATGCTGTTGTTGTTTCTGAAAATCCACCGTCATGGCTATGATTATCAACTAAACCTTCTCCACCTGCAAGTAAAGTTTCTTCAACAGCTGGGTTGAAGTCGTTAATTGTAACTTCATTTGCTGTAGCAGACATAGGTGCTAATAAGCCTAGTGCCGCAGGAGCTACAAGCAAGCTTTTAAAAAGCTTCATAAAATTTCCTCACACAGAATATTTAAATTAACAATAACAAAAATTCTTTCAAAAGTAAGGTTTGGTAGGACAAATTATATATAGGCACAAAATTTATATAAAAAAAGACCCACCTAGCGGTAGGTCTTTTTCATGTGTGTAAGATTGTCTAAATTAAACTAATGAATTTAGAAGCTGAATGATGTTTTCACGATAATACCTGTTTCGTCTGCGGCTGCTGCCTCTTTAACGTAAACAACTGGTGTGACTGTCATTCCATCATTAACTGGGTAAGAATAGAAAGCTTCATACATGTAGTACTCAGTAGCATTGTCAGCAATGTGACCTGTTGTTCCTAAAGCAGCACCGAATGTACCTGGACCAACTTCATCCCACTGAAGACCTACAAAGAAAGTAGAAGTATCTTTCTCACCTGATTTCTCAGGATCACCCATTTCATAACCTACACTAACTGAAGGCATAGAACCAGACTCAGATGGTGTCCAGTATCCATTTAATCCCCAGTAAGTTACATCTTCACCAGCTTTAGCTGTGTTGTCACCAGTTGAAGTTACTGTTTCAACTGAAGCGTAAGTTACAGATGCTCCATATGAATCAGCTGTATATGTTAGCTGACCACCAAATACGTCTGTACCTTCTTTCGTTAGAAGACCTTTTGTATCACTTCCAGAACCTGTGTAACCGATTGCTGCTGTGAAACCGTTACCGATATCATAGCTTGCACCAAATGCAGTACCTTGTCCACCAGCCATAGCTGACTCAACATTACCGCAATCATCTAATGTATTAGTGATTCCACCATAAACACATGCTGTGCTGTATAAAGTACTTCCGTCCATGTTGTCACCAACAAAAACAGTTGTTTTGTCACCAAGTGGGAATGTGTATGAAACACCATCTACCTGCAGAGCATCTGAAGTAGAATTAAGATCTAATTCACCTAATAAAGTTGTTCCATTTGCATTACCAGCATCAAGAGAAATGTCTAATGAATCTTCACCAGTGAAACTAGTATTTAAGTCAATTTGAAAACCGTAAACAGCAGTGATAGCCTCTTGACCGTCTGTTTGAGTTGAAGAAGTTCCCTGACCGTCAACTGCACCAATAGCCATATCAGCTGAGAATGATGCTGTTGTTGTTTCTGAAAATCCACCGTCATGGCTATGATTATCAACTAAACCTTCTCCACCTGCAAGTAAAGTTTCTTCAACGCTGGGTTGAAGTCGTTAATTGTAACTTCATTTGCTGTAGCAGACATAGGTGCTAATAAGCCTAGTGCCGCAGGAGCTACAAGCAAGCTTTTAAAAAGCTTCATAAATTTCCTCACACGAAATTTAAAGTACACCTCAAGATAATGTATTTTCACTTACAAAATCAAGTATCAAAGTATACATTTTCTTGTAATTTGTGCCACTTTTTTAACCTGTACAATCAAAATCTATTGGAGAGTCAGATCTAATCAATCTGAGTTTACTAGGATTATGTTTTAAATATTGTTTAGATAAACAGATAAAGGAGTGAAAAAAGATTTCACTAGTTTGGCTTTTTAGCAATTTTAAAAGGAACTTCTTTTGTTTTGTATTTTTTTTTCTTATTAGTTCCAACAGAGTCTACATACCATCCTGAAGCTAATCTAGTATCAATTTCCTCGTAACTTTCATTACGGTTCAGTTTTTTTAAAGACTTTTTTTTATAGTCCATTAACTATAACTACTATTATTATTTTAGATAATAAAAATATAGCACTTATTTAAATTCTGTCTTTAATTTTAGATAATCAAAAAAATAATTTATTTTTACTAAAATATAGAAATTTGAACATTCTGAATTCTTTAGAAAAAAGAAAAATATTATAGTTTTTAACTCAACAAAAAATTTTTTTAGTTATATTTTTAAAAATTTCATACCTGAGGAGCACAAGGTTAAATGACTCAAATCAATTTATTCGTAAATTCTCTACCACGAGATTTAATGGAGTTTTCTTTTTTCTTAATAGTAGGATTCACAGCAGGATCGATAGGACTAATATAAAATCTTTTGAATCAACTCAATAAAAATTTATATTAATTATTTTATTACTTCTTTAAAATTGCAGTAATGACTCAATAGGGAAATTAAAATTTTTTCTTCCTTCTAAATTTGTTAACTCAACGACTGTTAATAATCCTGAAATTTTTTTATTGTTTTTTCTGAGTATTTTAGCAACACATTCTACAGTTCCTCCGGTAGCAAGAAGATCATCAACAATAACGAAAGATTTATACTTTTTCAAAGCTTTTTTTTGGATGGAAAGAGTATTTTTTCCATACTCTAGATTGTATTCTTCTTTCACTATTTCTCCTGGCAGTTTTCCAGGCTTCCTAGCAAAAAGGATCGGCTTGGAAGAGTATAAGGAAATTCCAGAGCCAAAAATAAAACCTCTTGCTTCAATTGAAATAATAGCTTCAGCGTTATTAATAAGTTCACTTTTGGACATTTTATGTATTAGTTCCTTAAAAACATCTGGCTCTTGCATAATTCCAAGAACATCCTTAAATTCAATTCCTTTTTTGGGAAAATCCTTATAGTTATCAATGAATTCTTTAAGTTTCTGCATAAAAAATATTTTCTCTATTTATGGTAATTTTTATAAAATACCAAGCAACTTGGACTTTTATAAATGTATGTTATGAACTAAAAATTTATGAAAAGTGAATGGCGCATCTTGCTTAGTAAGAGTGCTTGATAGTTTATCTTTTAGTTGAGACTGATTGAAATACTTGCCTTTCTTAAATTTTATAACTATATGTCGATATACAAAGAGCATTAGCGACAAAAAGAAATTTCCAAATTGAAAAATGATTTTTATAAAATATTTAGTGTTTGCTCTTTTATGGATGTCTGTTATGGACTAAGATCTTATGAGCGGGGCGTGGCGCAGCTTGGTAGCGCGGGTGCTTTGGGAGCACTAGGTCGCAGGTTCGAATCCTGTCGCCCCGATCAGTTATAGCAGTAAGTCTCAGCTAATAATATATTTCCCTCAAAAATACCTTCCCTCAAAATTCCCTCAAAACAGAATATTTTCAAAGTATTGATTTCTGATATTTACATAATTATCCTAAAAAGAATTACTTTTCACTTACTCTCAAGGGAGTTTTATATATGGTTAATGCCTCATTAAACTGGGCTAGCATAGTTGGTGTTGCCTTAGTAATAGCTGGTTTTATTCCTTTTTTTAAGAAATCAATTTCAACCCAATATGATCCATTTCTAGTTCCGGTTTTTTGGCTGTGCGGCTCTATACTTTTTTTCCAAGGATGGAGACTAGATCCAATTCTTCAATTTGGACAATTTTTACTTGCAGGAGTAGTATTTTTTGTTGGCTATGAAAATATAAAATTAAGGGAATTAATAAAAAAACTGAAGAATCAAGTATATGAAGAAAGTAAATTTAATAAAGAAGATGAATACATTAAATTTTTATTCTGTCCAAAATGTAGAGCACCTATTAAAGATAAAGATTTATTTTGTGGAGAATGCGGATATAAATTAGATGAAATTAATGAACAAAAAGCTAAAAAAGAGACAACTAAAAGGAAGCAAAAACGAAGTTTAAAAAGCTTTGACTATATTTCGGCATTAGGACTCACAGAGGATTTTGATGAATCGCAACTTAAGAAAGCTTATCGAAGAGAGGCTAGAAAGTGGCATCCTGATTTAAATAAAAACGACAAAAATGCTGAAGCGCAATTTATGTTGGTTAATGAAGCTTATGAATTCCTAAACAAACAATTAGAGAGAGAAGAAGATAAAAAAAATTATTAAATCTAAAAAAGATGAAATACTTTTTTAAACCTTAAGGAGTAAATCTAGAGTTGATAGTCAATTCTAAATTTTTTTTAAACTTTAATTTGGATTTTGAGTGAAAAATGTATATTCCAAAGCCCTTTGAATATTTATATTTATATATACAGTAAAAATTAAACTTAATATTAATGCTGGGGTAAATTGCATGACGAAAACTGCTATGCCTCCATAAAGAACAATGTTTTTTAAATCTGCCGTTGGAGGGGTTAAATTCTTTCTTCTTGGATTACTATTTCCGTTAGTCGATTTTGCAAGTTTCTCAGATCTAACAACAATTTGATAGTCAAAATATATAGCTGCTGCTCCTAAAGTCACAATTGTGATAACGATCGCCACTGCTGGATCAATGAAGTCCTTTTCGCTTGCTGCATTTATTGACTTTATCCATTTATGAAGAAGGAATAAATAATAAATACCGAAAGTTACTACACATAAAAGGCCGACCTTCAAAGAACTTTCATAAGTAAAATTGGTTTGCTCTACTAACGAAGGATTTACCTCGAATTCCTTTTCACTAGAACTATCTTGATTAAGTCTACTTTTCCCTGACTTTACCTCTTTAACATTATTCTTTATAGAAATGGACGCTCCACAATTACTGCAGAATTTTGAGCCCTCAGATAATTGTGTTCCACATTCAGTACAAAACATTGTTGTCTATATTCTTTTTTTAAAAATAACATTAAAGTTATTGTGTTATTAAAAATTGTTCCCATAACAATAATTTGATGTCTAGGTTGAAAGGATTAGACCCTATTGAATACGAACATCCAGAAGATAGGGAAGCTCTGGACAAACTTGAAGCGATTCCTGGCGTAAGAAAAATAGCATTTAAAATTTGGGAACTTTTTCTAGATAAGGTTTGCTACCTTCAATCAACAGGAAGTTTTGTAGAAGTTAATAATGAAAATTCACCAAAGCTATATTCATTATTCAAAAATGCTTGTGAAATTCTTGACTTCGAGGATATACCTCCTCTTTATATAAATAATGCAACAGGTATTAATGCTTTTGCTATTGGAGTCAACAGACCGTATGTTGCTTTAAGTTATCACTGCATTGAACGTCTTAATGACGATGAAATGAGTTTCATTCTTGGACATGAATTAGGTCATATTAAAAGTGGTCACGTTCTTTACAGATCAATTGCAAAAAAATTTCAAGATTATTTGCAACAATTAAATTTAATAACCTTGGGCTTAGCAAACTTTCCAGCTGCAGGTGTTGAAATAGCAATGTCTTATTGGTCAAGGATGTCCGAGTTAACTTCTGATAGAGCAGGCCTCTTGGTTTGTAAAGACTTAGATTCTGCAATTACTGGAATCATAAAATTAAGTGGTTTCCCATCAAATGATTGCAGCAGAATAAGTTATTTGGATGTTGATAAATTCAAAGAAACATTTAAAAAACAAGCGCGGGATTTTGAATCTTTTGAAATTGAGAAACTGAATAAAGCTGTAAGACTTTACGTTACAAAAGACATGTCGCACCCTTGGCTTGTATTGAGAGCATCAGAGCTTATGAACTGGATCGAATCAGGAGAATATACAAAAATCATTAATAGAGATCGTTCATTAATAGAAGAAGAAATGAGCTTCAAAACTTGTCCTAAATGTAATAGTCCGATCAAACAAAATGATAAATTTTGCGGTAGCTGTGGATTTAAATTAATTTAAAATTGAACATTAATTAAAAATATTATTTATTTGAATAAAACCTCAGCCAATTCCCTCAAAATTCCCTCAAATGGATCAGAGCTAGTCCCCTTTAGTCCATACTTTATTCCTGAAAAGTCCTGTTATAGCTTAAAGTCTCAATTATAGCCTTAATCTTGCGGGTGCTTTGGGAGCACTAGGTCGCAGGTTCGAATCCTGTCGCCCCGACCATTTTAAAACCAAGTCATACTAGCGAGTTACCCAGACTCGCCTTTTTATTGGAAATATTTGTCCACGCCTAAAGTGGACAGATAGTGGACAAATTACTATCCAAATATATTCATAAAAAATCTTATTTTCTAAAATTTATGATTCTAAATTTTAAAAATACTAATAATATCTATATATAAGAACCTGAATGGTTATTCTAAAAGATATTTTATTGAGCAAAAAATTCTTCCCATTTATAAAGCGCGGTCAATCTAAGAATTTAATTTCTGTATTAATAATTTCTATTTTTTCTGGTTATGGTTTTCAAAAGACGATAGCTGCGAACAATGAAACTAACATCACCGTTGGTCTAACATGCGGAATAGTAGGATGGAATAATGGAAAATGGGAGGAGCTTTCTTTAAATAGTGGACACTTAGATGCTCCTTGGTATACAGGTGAAAAAGGAGGGAATAGTTGGACAGAAAATGAAAATAATAAAGCTTCAAGGATATGGTCTGATAAATATTTTGAACAAAATTCCATCAATTGGATAAGATTTGCATATTTTTCAGATGAAGTTACCCAACCCACAAGAACGATGGTTCGTCATCATAGATGGAAAAATTCTACTTCTAGTCAATTTACTTGGACTGATGATAATAGAGTTCAAATTTGGGCACAGTATATAGGCAACTGCTCAACTGAGAATGGTATACCTGATGTTGGCATTCCAAATGAAGATATTGAGTTGTTGGCAAAAAATATAGTCTTAGAAGTATCAAATACTAGAGAAAACAACTATAAAATGGCACTAAACTTTTTACCGAAAAGTTTATTTGCAACAGGAGGGAAGGCTATTCAGGCTTATCAAAACGACCTCGTAACTGCAGTTAAAAAGAAATCAAAAAATAATAAAAAAGAAAAAGTTTCAATATGGACGTCAATATTTAGTGGAAATAACTCACCTTTTGATTTCAATACTAATAATTTTGGAGAATATGGGAATTGGAAAAGTGATCACAATGGTTTTCTTATTGGTCTAACTAATGAAGTTGGTTCAAATAAATTTATTTCTATATTTGGGAATAATGGTTCTGTTAAAGTCGATTTCATTGATCAAGGAGGAGGAACATATAAACCTAAAGGGAATGGTTTTGGAATTGTTATTGGTAAGGAATCAGAAAAAAATTATTCGCATTTTCTTTTTAGTAATACTAGCTTTAGTGGCAAACACAATCGCGGACTTATACCGGTAGGTGACTTTGCTGGTGGATCTGCGAGCGGGAATAAGAGCATAACTTCTTATGTTTTTGATCTAACAATTGGCAAGAAAAAAGAGGTAAATGGATTTCTCATTAATCCTGAAATAAGTGGCACCTGGAATCAAAATGTAGATCATGAATGGAAAGAGTCAGGAGGTGATCCATTTAATCTTCAGTACAGCGAATACAAAGATAATTTTCTTCTCACAGAAATCTCAATTGCCATATCAAAAAAGGCTAAAGTTTATGAGAAATTCATATTAACTCCAACAATTAAAGCTGGATGGATTGTTGATTGGGATTTAAATAATAAGCCAGCAACAATTACTAATCTCAAAAATAACCAAACAATAACTATTAAACCTGATGAACAAAACCAGCAAGGAATATTAATAGAGAGTTCTATAAAACTAGGTCCAACGAAAGATAGTGAGTCTAAGCTTGAGGCTGAAGTTTCATATGGAATAAAACTTTGGGAATCAAACCAAAAGTTTTCTGATTGGAGCGCCGCAATAGGAGTGTCTTATTATTTCGATTAATAATAGATAATCAATAAAGTGGACAAATAGTGGACAGATAGTGGACAAAATTTATTGACAATCGATCTACAATAAGGGGCAATTAACAATATTTATTTTCAGGAATTATTTTTTTTGCTAGTAATAGAAAGCCAATAAAAATTAAAAAATAAAATGCTTTATGTTCAGCATTGGTCATTTAAGGCCGGATATCATCAAAAAGGGGCAGAAAAATTTCTTGGGGGTGGGGGAGATTATCCTGGAGTTGAGATGATTGGAAGATATCACGCACCTGGTTCTTTAGAGGGTTGGATAGTTTTAAAGACTGATGATCCAAAAGCAATTTATCAACATGCCGCTGAATGGGGTGAATTTCTAAATTGGGAAACCACACCTGTATTTACCGATGAAGAAGCTGGTCCAATGGTTGCCAAAGTCTACTCATAGAGTGAGATTGACAGTCGATTTAACATAGAGGGATAAAACCCTCTTTTTTTATGGAACGAAAAGATGATCCAATAGAGAAATATATTGAATTTCAAAAAAAGGAAAGAGAGATTATTGAAGAGTCAAGAAGAAAACGATCAATAAACAAAAATACTGAATCTGCAGAATTTAATGATCAAAACATTGAAACAAAAAATGAATCTTTTAACTATGAAAAAGGGGAAAGAACTATTGGTCGTGTGGCTCCTGTAATAGGGGTGCCATTTGGAATAGTTCTTGTACATTTGATTAAGCAGATATTTAATTAATTGATTGATAAAGTTTTAAATCGATGAAACGATTACAACTACTACCGCTATTAAATACGATTGACAGAACATATAAAATTATTAGTAATTTGAATCTTTCTTATGGCTAAAAATGAAAATAGAAAAAGTTCTTCAAAAATGGATTCAAATATGGAAAAATTTATAGAAAAATTTGTTGCTCCTCTTTTATTAATTCCTTTTGGCATAGTTTCAATAAAAGTTTTTTACTTTATTAGGGAGATGGTTTCGCAATCATGAATAGACTTTTTACATATTCCTCAACAGACCCTAAATAAAGTCAACTTGTTTACTGATATTAAATGAAACGTTTCTTATTTCTTAGCCATATCATTTCTCAATTTTTAGTACCAGTTGTTGCTCATCCAGTTGATTTCTCAAAACCTGTAGAAACTACATGTCTCGAAATGAAATCAAATCGACGTGCAGTAGGTGGACTTGGAAAGGGTATTAAGTGGGAGATTGTAGGAAAGTGTGATGTAGAAATAGATCCTAGTAATAAAGGATTCGTCAAAAGTCTTACTGTTTATCCTTATCAAAAAGAAAGGTCATCTTTTAACTTAGAACGAATTGCAAATGGACTGCACCAAGGACTAAAACCATACCAAAATCCAAGTGGTAGATTGGTTCATTGTCTTTGGAAAACTAAAAAGAACCTCAAAGCTATTTGTGCAATAAATAATTGGTACTAGATCAAAAAAAACCATTTATTATGACTATATGAAAAGCTTACTACTCCCACTAATAGCTGCTCTTGCTTTACCTACTGCTCTTAATGCAAATATTGAAGACCAATTTTTTCCTAATTTAGAAATCAGACCAAGAGATTTTTCGGAGTGGTATCATCTGGGAGTTATAACAGGCCATGGCGGTTCTCTATGTGTTCAATTTCTTGCTGGGCATTTAACTTTAGAAACATCTATAGATTATAGAGATGGAATGATTACAACTTATGCCAAGGAGGGTGAAAGAGCTAAAAAGTTTACCATTGATGGTTTTAATGAAGGAATCTTGATCATACAAAACATGGACAACTCTCCTTGGTCTGCAAAAGAACTTAGAAAGTGCGAAAAATTAAAAATTAAATAAATAAAATGCTTACTACTTGCATAAAAAAAGAGGAGTAAAGCTTTACCTAATTTTTAAAATATGGACAAATAATGGACAAATGTTGCTTAAATTGTCAGGACAACCTACGCAGAACTTTGCAAAAAAATAGTTATAGCTCGAAAACCTAGTGCTTGCAATGGGGTGGGAAGTGCTTTGGGAGCACTAGGTCCCAGGTTCGAATCCTGTCGCCCTGACCATTTAAAAACCAAGTCATACAAGAGAGTTTCGCAGACTCTCTTTTTTATTGCCAACTATAAGAGAAATAAGACTTAGCGATTATTTGCTATACCTTGCATAACCTTGCCCCCTTAATCGCTTTTAATCAATACTATTTAGTAATGAAAAAAAGGTACTTCCTCTACTTGTTTTGGAGAATAGTCACATATACCAAACTGCATACATTCCATTTGGTTATCACTTAATTTTCTTTCAAATGAAATCGCATCAATAAAAGAATTAAAAGCATTTTGGAACTTATGTTTAATAGGATTTCCGCAAGTCATAATTAACCTCCTTTGATCTAGTAGTTATTTAGTATCACTTATTCTTAAAATCAAGAGTGCAAATACTTAAGGGAAAATATCAATTAATCGGTTTTTAATATTTCACTATTTTCATAAAGAGTATTTTTGCTCTAGAAAATTTAAATCATTGCATCTAATTTAGTTCCACTGATTGAGGTTTAACTTCATGTGTACTTACAAAACGAAATACTTCAAAAATACCAAGAAGATCGATAACACACTTTGGTTAGACAAATTAATTAATCAACTCGAAAAAAAAGCAAAAGGAGTTTAATTATGAATACGTTCAGAAATAAACAATTCAAAAACGAATTAGATCCTAAATATGCGTTTTATGATTGTCTCCGAAGTTGCGAACTTAAAAGTTCTTCTGAAAAAACTTTAGAAGAATGTGTAGACAGTTGTGATTGGGAACCCTTGTCAGATGATTTAGATTCCCAAAAATAAGAATTTAA
>QCKZ01000017.1 GCA_003214975.1 Prochlorococcus sp. AG-412-C21 | reverse complement strand
AGATATTGGAGCTAAAGCAGTGCTTGCAAAAAGAAGAGGTAAGTTTATTACAAATATAAGAGCGATTAATTCAATATGTCCCGGCAAAACAAACGCTAAACATAAACTTATTGATGTCACAAAAAGAACTAATAGAATTAGTGTTGTAAACACAATTCCTAAACCATATAAGTTGGGCCATCCATAACCCAAAATATATGAAACAACCATTATTACAATACTCTGAACAAAGCTCAAGATTGTTATGTAAAAAAAAGAAGATAAAACTATGGATAATCTACTGGTTAAAGGAGCCACAAGTAACCTATTAAGAAATCCAAACTCTCTATCAAACATTAAAGGAAGACCAGAGTTTAGGGCTCCGCTAAAAGCAGTAAAAACAATAAGTCCTGCTCCTAAAAAATTCCCATAAGAATCAACTCCTGGGAAAAAACCTTCAGGAGCTTTAGAGAATAATGCCCCAAACAAAAAAAGCCAAATTATGGGTTGTAATATTCCTGCTAAAAGAGTTGATGGTCTTCTTTTTAATTGGATAAATAATCTCTTTGTTAAGGCAAATGTTTCTTGATATAAAAAAAATAAATTATACTTTTTTAATTCCATAATTAGCAGTAATTAATATTCATTATAGTTAGTTACCCAAAAGTTTTTTATCGCATTGATTGCTTTGATTCTTTTTTAAGATCTCTTTTCCCTGCCATAGAAATTTCGGCATCTAATAATGTTTTCCCAGTTGCCTGAAGATATACATCATCCAAGCTGGGCTGACTTTGGGTAAGAGAAAAAATTTCAAACTTTGAAAAGGCTAATTCCACTTTGAGCTTCGTAAGTAAATCTTTTTCCTTATCTGCTACAAAATTAATTGAGAAACCTTGGGCTTCATTAATGATAATCTGACTAATTCCATCTATTGAAGATAAAATCTGGCATATATTTTTTGCTTCTTCCTTATTACTAAATTCTTTAACTTTCAAAGTTACTCTATCTCCTCCTAATTTATTTTTGAGTTCTGCAGGAGTCCCTTGGGCTATAACTCTTCCATCATCAATTATCACCAAACTGTCTGCCAATTTATCTATTTCATCGAGATAGTGACTGCTTAAAATAATAGTCATTCCATCATTTCTCAAATCTTTCAAAATTTGCCATATTATATTCCTACTTTCGATATCTAAACCAACCGTAGGTTCATCCAATATTAATACTTGGGGCAAGTGTAAAAGTCCAGCTGCAAGATCTATTCTTCTTTTCATTCCCCCTGAATAAGTTCCGCACTTACGATCTATCCAATCATTCATTTCTAATTGATCTATTAATTTTTTTATCCTTTCAAATTTTTTGTTTTTGTTGATGTGATAAAGGTCTGATTGAAAATCCAAAAGCTCTCTTCCAGTTAATATTTTATCAAGCGCAATATCCTGAGCAACATAACCAATTAATTCTCTAATTTTCCTTGAATTTTTTATCAGATTAATATTATTTATAAAAACTTCGCCACTATCAGGCTCAATTAAAGTAGCAAGTATTTTTATCAGCGTTGATTTACCAGCACCATTTGGACCTAGTATTCCGAATAATGTGCCAGCTTCAATTTCCATCGATAAATTTTTTAATGCCTCTATATCTGAATATGATTTTGAGAGCTCTTTAACTTTTATATAATTCATCAAACTTACTAATTACTTAAAAAACATTTTACATCTAATTTAATTACTAATGAGGGATACTAACGAGAAAAATATTTGCATAGATTGCTGCTCAAATTCTACAGATAGTTGGGTTCTGGAAATTAATAACAAAAGACAAATACCAAACATATATAGAATAGACCACCTAAAAAGAGACTTTGCTCTTGAAAGATCGTCAGGGGATTTATTTAATTTATTTATTAATTGCAAAAGTCTGCCATTAAAAGGCAACAACATAATTCCGTATAGAAGACCACCTTCAGGTAAAGCAAAAACACCCATAATACTCATAACAACTGTTGCCCATCCGTAACGAGAAATAGCTTTAGCGGTAAAAACAGATCCTTTAACAGTAGGAAGCATAGGAATACCAACAGATGCATAATCATCCTTTAATAAAATTGCAAGTGCCCAAAAATGAGCTGGAGTCCATAACATTACTAAACCAAACAACCACCAACCACTAAGACCTACATGTCCTGTAGCAGCAGATGCTCCTACCAATGGTGGTATAGCACCAGCAACTCCTCCAAAAACAATATTTTTAGTTGTACGTGGCTTCAAAATAACGGTATATAAAATCACGTAGCTAAATAAACCAAGAAGTGTAAGGCCCGCAGCTAAATAATTTACACCACTTATTAGTAGCATCGAAGCCGCCAAAGTACATGATACGGCAGCCAAAAAAACAGTCTCAGATGACAACTTACCTGCGGGCAAAGCTCTTTTGCTAGTCCTTATCATCTTTTTATCTAATTCCATTTCCCACAAGCAATTAAGAGCTCCGGCAGCTGCTGCAGCCAAAGCTCCTCCACCTAAAGTACAGATAAGTTTCGGAGAAGATAAAGGCCATTCCTCAGTTAAAGCCATTCCTCCCAAAGTTGTTGCCAGTAAAAGTGGTATTAGTCTGGGTTTGGCCACTTCAAGCCAAGGTGGCAATGTTAATCTTTTTCTTGAAGGTACAACTTCCTCCCTAATTGAAGATTTGTAGTTTAAATTTTCAAAGTTACTACTGTTCATGAATTAATACCAACCATTTGTGAATTTAGGGAGTGATTTAGGTCCTTTTTGGTAAAAGGATTTCTAAAAATTAATGTTGTTAATATTGCAATAAATAAAGATGCGTTCAGTTGATGACCGATAATAAGAATAGGTTCATTCAAATTTGTTTTAAGACTTAAAACACCCAGAAAAATTTGGGAAATCAAAAGAAAAATAAGTGCAGAGAGATATTTCCAATTTTTCTTAAACAAACTTCTCTTATAAATTGAAGTTGCAATAATCAACAAAATAGAAAAGGCAATTGGAAAAGCAAATAATTTATGTGTATCTAGAATTAGGCATTGTTTATTGAAAGATAAACAAATATGTGCTGACCAGGTTGATGAGAGCCTTACTCCAATAAAAGATTGAATCAAAGTAAGTATTAGAGGAACAATTAACAATAATCTCCACCAAATTAATGGCTCTTCAATTTGGTCATTTTCTAAATTTTGATTTATTGAAATCGTTGTAATAAGAAGTAGAAACGCTATTAAAAGATGGCCCGTTACAATATATGAATCGAGCAGGTTTATTACTGTTAAAGCTCCAAAAGATCCTTGGACAATAACAAGAAAAAGTAATAATGAATAAGTTTTAGGTAACCAATTTGGAATTTCTTTTTTCCAGATAATTGAAAGTACAAATTGAAAAAGAATTAATATTCCAACCAGAAAAGCATCTAGACGATGAAACCACTCTAGAAATACTCTTAGATTCATGTGACTAAAAGGCAAAAAAGATCCATAACATAATGGCCAATCTGGACAGGCAAGTCCCGCCTCCATGACTCTCGTAGCACCTCCAATTACGATTAGTGCGATAAGTGCAAGTACACTATGACTTCCCAACCTTTTTAAAATTGTCAGATATTTTGATTTATATAATTGGTTATTAATCAAATGGATAAAACCTATTATTTTGCATAATAAATTAGATTCAAAAACTAAACATTAATTAAAAATTAATATGTTTAATTTAAAAAATAATTTACTAATTTAATCTTTTTTCCCTGACAATTAAATCTAAAAAGTTATTAATAATACTCCTTTTATTTCATAAATCTTAAGAAGTTGTGAATTTAAATGATTTTCTTTTAACAAAGGATGCAGGATTAAAAAAATTGAATATCTTGAGAATATAAATATAAATCTTTAGAAATCAATTGTTAAATAAAAACATTTATTTAATACTAATTATTTCCCTCGTTTTTGCTATATCTTTTTGGATTGGTTTTAATGTAAATTTGCTCCCAGCTGAAGCAAGTATTAATGCACCAATTTACGATGAACTTTTTAAAATTCTTTTCATCATTGGATTAATTATTTTTATAGGAATGACAATAGCTGTTATTTACAGCTTATTTAAGTTTAGGAAAAGAAATGATCAGATAGGCGATGGTATAGCTTTAGAGGGAAATTTAAGCTTAGAAATTGTATGGACAATTATCCCTTCAATAATTGTTTTATTAATAGGTTTATATAGTTATAACATCTACGACCGAATGGGAGGGATGAAAGAACTAAATCATAACCACGAATTGATGAATTCAAATCCTGAAAAAATATGGGCTGGAATAAGTCAAACTTCTGATAATGAAATAGCAATAAATAATTTATCAATTGAAGTTTCAGCTATGCAATTTGCATTTCTATTCAATTATCCCAAGGGCAATTTTATATCCGGAGAACTACACGTTCCTGTTGATCAAAAAGTATCAATGAGAATGGAATCCAAAGATGTCATTCATGCTTTTTGGGTACCAGAGTTCAGAATTAAACAGGATATTATTCCTGGACAACCGACTATTCTAAATTTTACTCCTACAAAAGTAGGAAAATATCCCATAATTTGCGCAGAATTATGTGGCCCATATCATGGAGGTATGAGAGCCTCCATAATTGTTGAAGAAGAATCTGATTACAACGAATGGTTTAACAAAAATAAAAAAACAGAGGTAAATTTATGACAATATCAATTGATTCACAAAAAACTAATAATGAAAGTCTTCAACCTAAAGGCTGGCTTAGATACTTTAGTTTTAGCCTTGATCATAAAGTAATTGGAATACAATACTTAGTTTGCGGTTTTCTTTTCTATTTAATAGGAGGAACTTTAGCGAGCGCTATAAGAATTGAACTAGCCAGTCCAATGTCTGATTTTATGCCAAGAGATGTTTATAACCAAGTTTTAACCTTGCATGGAACAATAATGATATTCCTTTGGATAGTCCCTGTAGTTAACGGTGCTTTTGGAAATTATTTAATTCCATTTTATGTAGGAGCGAGAGATATGGCATTCCCAAGATTAAATGCCGTTGCTTTTTGGTTAATTCCTCCTTCGGGTTTGATGTTGGTGGCAAGCTATTTTGTTGAAGGTGCTGCTCAGGCTGGATGGACGGCTTATCCACCTTTGAGCATAACTACTCCTCAATCGGGACAAATTATTTGGATTCTGAGCGTTCTATTACTTGGAGGAAGTTCTATATTTGGAGGGATAAACTTTATCGCTACCATAATCAAATTAAGAAGGCCAGGATTAAAACTTATGCAATTGCCAATGTATTGTTGGGCAATGCTTGGCACAAGTATATTAGTTGTTTTATCAACTCCCGTTTTGGCAGGTACTTTAATTCTACTTAGCTTTGATATCATCGCTAAAACAGGTTTTTTTAATCCTGTTTTAGGTGGCAATGTCGTAGTTTATCAGCATTTATTTTGGTTTTATTCTCATCCAGCTGTTTACATTATGGTCCTTCCTGCCTTTGGTTTAGTTAGTGAAATACTTCCTGTACATGCTAGAAAACCACTTTTTGGATATACGACAATGGTTTTTTCAATAATGGGGATAGTAGTTTTAGGTTTAGTTGTTTGGGCGCATCACATGTTTACTAGTGGAACGCCCCCTTGGATGAGATTATTCTTTACTATCGCCACAGCATTTATTGCTGTTCCAACAGGGATCAAATTTTTCAATTGGGTAGCAACATTATGGGGAGGTAAAATTTCCATCAATAGTGCAATGTTATTCTCTTGTGGATTTATTATAAATTTTGTTTTTGGAGGTATTACAGGTGTTGCTTTGGCACAGGTACCTTTCGATATTCACGTACATGATACCTATTTCGTTGTAGCCCATTTTCATTACATAGTTTATGGGGGTACTGTTTTTATTATTTTCTCTTCAATTTATCATTGGTTCCCCAAAGTAACTGGAAAAATGCTTAATGAAAAATTAGGAATTTTACATTTTATCATTACCTTTATTGGATTTAACTTGTGCTTTGCTCCTCAACATTGGCTTGGTTTAAATGGAATGCCAAGAAGAGTTGCAGAATATGATCCTCAATTCCAGTTCGTTAATCAAATCAGTAGTATTGGGGCTCTTTTGATGGCTATAAGTACAATTCCTTTTTTAATTAACATATTTATTAGCATGAGAAACGGTCAAGTTTCTGGAGATAACCCTTGGAATGCTCTTACACCTGAATGGTTAACATCTTCTCCTCCTCCAGTAGAGAATTGGGAAGGAGAAGCCCCATTAGTGGAAGAACCTTATGGTTATGGCAAACAATTTTATGAACAAAATTAAAAACATATGACAACTCTAGATAGCTCAAAAGAAATTCAAAAAAACAATTCTGTAGTTAATGAAAAACATGAAGACTTCAGAATCTTTGGTCTTATAACTTTCTTAATTGCGGACGGCATGACTTTTGCTGGATTCTTTGCTGCTTATCTAACTTATAAAGCAGTAAATCCATTACCTGATGGTGCTATCTATGAATTAGAGCTTCCAATACCTACACTAAATACAATTTTATTACTTGTTAGTAGTGCAACTTTCCATAAGGCAGGTAAAGCACTTTTGAAAGATAATAACTCTGATTCCCAAAAATGGTTATTTTTTACTGCTTTTCTTGGAATAATTTTTTTAATATGTCAATTATTTGAATATTTTCATTTACCCTTTGGATTAACCGATAATTTATTCGCAAGTACTTTTTATGCACTTACTGGTTTTCATGGATTACACGTTACTTTAGGCACTTTAATGATTTTAATTATTGCCTGGCAATCGAGAGTAAATGGAGGAAGAGTCACTAGTCAAAATATGTTTCCTTTAGAAGCTGTTGAATTGTACTGGCATTTTGTGGATGGAATATGGGTTATATTATTTATTATTTTGTATCTTTTATAAGAAAAATAGATTTAAAAAATTAAATATATTTTTTATTAATTTATATTGCCACAGTTCTCTTTTTTAGTAAGAATATATAATTAGAAATTTGTCAGATAATGCTAGAAGGAAAAGAACTTCTTGAAAAAGCAAAATTATTAAGTAAACAATCTGAAGTCGAGATAGCAATAGGCTGTGGGTACGTTGGTCCTAGCGGTAGAGTCTTAAGAAAAAGTTTTTATAGGGCGCTTATCGAAGCCAAAGGTTACAAAATAGGGAATCGTCAAGGGAAGGCTGGGAATAGAGCTTCAAGAGGCAGGCAGGCAGAATTCAGAACTAAGGTACATGGCAATGGCAACCTATTAATAGGCCATGCCTACATCAAGAAATTAGGTCTAAAACCAGGTCAGGAATTTAAAATTGATCTTAAAAAAGAATCAAACACAATTTATCTGATTCCATTAAATTAGAAACTATATCACCAACCGTTTTCTTTAAGCCAATCCGAAGAAATATTATTTGTAGAAAAAGCTTCTTTATTATTCCTATTAAACAAAAGTAATTTTTCTACATATTTAATTAGTGCATCTGCCTCAAGGTTTACGCTGTCCCCGACATTTAATTTATTTAGATTTGTGTTATGCCAAGTATGAGGAATTATCGCAATAGTAAATATTTCTCCTTCCTTCTCATATTTTGCAATTGTAAGACTTATACCATTTACACAAATACTGCCTTTATTAACTACATATTTTGAAAAATTATTATTTTTCCACCTTATTGATAGGAGCCAAGATTTCTCTAATTTTTCTATATTCTCAATTATTCCAAGGCCATCAATATGTCCACTAACTATATGTCCTCCTAGACGATCAGATATTCTTAGAGCAGGCTCCAAATTAACAATCTGATTCAGATCGGACTTTAATCCTAAAGTTGTTTTTTTTAATGTTTCCTCACTAACGTCAACAGTAAATTTATTTTGAAAAATTTCTTTAACTGTCAAACAAATTCCATCTACAGCTATGCTGTCACCGATTGCCATATCAAAAAAGTTGTCCAGAATTTCAATTTCTAAAATATTTTTTTTCTGTTTTAGTTTTCCAATTGATTGAATTATTCCTGTAAACATAGATTAAAGAAAAATTTTTACAAATTTTTGTATTTACTCTAATTTACTTTAAATCATTTTCAACTATAAATAAATTAAAGAGTAAAAAAATAAATTGATCATATTTAGATGATTAGAAATTCACAAAAAAGATCATTTGGTAAAGGGGCAAAAGTGAGCTTATTCACTTTAGGGACAATGCGCGCAACTGAAAGTCTCGAAAAAATGTATAGCATAATAAAAAATGCATATTATGTAGGAATTAACCACATAGAGACAGCTCCTTCTTATGGTTATGCGGAATCACTTATTGGAAATTCAATAAAAAAACTAGCAATTGAAGAGAATATTAAAGAAAAAAATTGGGTGATTACTACCAAAGTTTTACCAAAGGGAGATTTTGATTTTTTAAAAAATAATTTTAAAAATTCTCTTAAAAATTTAAATCGCGAGAAAATTAATAATCTTGCAATTCATGGACTTAACTTAAAACAACATCTAGATTGGGTTCTAGCTGGAGAAGGTAAGAAATTCATATCATGGATACTTGAGAAGGAACTAGTTGATCAAGTTGGTTTTAGTTCGCATGGAAGTTATTCACTTATTAAAGAAGCAATAAACTGTGAGGTTTTTAATTTTTGTAGTCTTCATTTACATTATTTAGATCAATCTAAAATTACTTTGGCAGAACAAGCTATAAAAAAAGGTATGGGAGTATTAGCAATATCGCCTGCTGATAAAGGCGGAAGATTATATTCTCCAAGTGATATTTTGTTAGAAGCCTCTAAGCCTTTTCATCCATTAGAATTAGCATATAGATTTCTATTGGCAAAAGGAATTACAACTTTGTCCTTAGGAGCTACAAACAAAAAAGATTTTGAGTTTGCGAATAAGCTTAGAAACTCTTGCGAGAATCTAACAACACTTGAAAAAAGGGCTCTGAAAAAAATTGAGGAAGTAGCTAATGAAAGATTAAACTCAACCAAATGTCAGCAATGCAGAAGTTGTCTACCATGCCCAAATGAAATACCTATTCCAGAAATACTTCGTTTAAGGAATATATCTATTGGTTATGGCCAATTAGAATTTTCAAAAGAAAGATACAACTTAATAGGAAAAGCTGGCCACTGGTGGGAAGAAAAAAATTCCTCATTTTGTAAAGAGTGTAATGAATGTGTTCCTAAATGTCCTAGTAAATTAGACATCCCAAATTTATTAAAGCAAACCCATAACTTATTAATTGAAACTCCAACAAAAAGATTATGGGGTTAAAGATTCATTCCAGGAATTTTTAAGATTAATTTTTTGTTCATTTGTTAAGACAGGGAAAGACCAACTATTATTCCAACATTTTTGAGAAGGGCCTGAGATAGGTAAAATCTCAGATTTATATTTACTTTGTATATAGTCACTTTTAAAAGGTAGATACCAACCTTGACTTACTAATTTATCTACTATTGATTTATTTTCTAAAGATTTAATCCATTTAATTAATATTGCCTTATTTAGATTTGATTGACTTAGGAGAAAATGCCACATCAAAGGTACTCCTTGGCTTGGGAAAACTAAAGAAAGCCTTGGATCTATTTTTAAATATTTTGAGCATAGACTATAAGGAACTATGGCGACGCAAGCATCAGAATTAATCAACCAATTGAGCATATTTTTATCATCAAATAGCATTGCTTGGCTTTTGAGTTTTTGTAAAGAGTTAGATGAATTAATTTTTTTAGCAATTGAAAATATTATTCTGGGACTTTGTGGAAAAATAATTTTCCCCGTTAATTTTTTAGATAGAAGGAAATCCCAAGAAGTTCTTGCTGAATTTATTAGTTCTTTATTATTTTTAATAATAATTGTGTACGGGACTAAGCCAATAGGAAATAATTTACTACTTTGATCTTCATTAAAACTTCCTAAAAAATCTATCGATCTCTTATCCAAATTCTCGATCAATGGATATTCATTTATTTTTTCAAATAACTCAAAATTTATACTAGTAATCCATCCATCGTTTATTAAAGTAAAGTCAGAATTGAAAATTATCTTTCTATTCTTTTGTAACTCGATACTTTCAAAATTAATTTTTTCCTGTTCCCAATCTTTTGGAATCGTATCTTTAAAAGATTTTGGATAAAAAGAATTTTGAAGCGAAATCCTTAATTTATTAGAAAGATTACTGCAAGAGTTTAAGAGAAATAAAAGCGAAAGCTTAGCGCAATTTAAGAATTTTCTTCTGGTTGCAATTTTTGAAAACATTCAGCAATCCTTCTCTAAAGAAATTTGACCTAGACCCTTCATCATTTCCAGATTTTGTTGACACAATGAAACTATTTCGCAATTTTTGAACCCATTCAGAAAAGCAAGTATTGATATTCCACCAGCACCTACACCTTCTTTTACATGACCTATTTCATAATCCTTCAATTCTTTGTATGTTGACGATTTAAAATTTAAAGGACTTGCTAAACCTAATAATTTGACATCATATTTCTCATTAATTAAATTTAACAAATCATTTAGAGAATTATCTTTTACAAGCCAGCCAGTTGTCGCAACAAAAACATCCTCAATAAAGTCATCTTTATTTTTTGCACCTAAGAATTCTAATGCAAGCAAAATGACAGCCATCATTTGACTTCCACCAGACAATATGACAGGTTGGTTTGCTAACCTAGCACCAATTAATAAACCCATTGAGAAAGCTTGGAAAGGGTCTCCCACTGATGCGACAACATCTAAAGAGTCAAAATCAGTCTTGAGATTTGCATTTAAAAGTCCTTTTTGAACTACTTTTCTTCTCAGCTTTATAGGAGCTTTAAATAAACTACTCCCCACTAAATTAGACACACGCAAACCAAAAGCTTCCATTACTGCCTGAGCAGTTGTGGTGCCACCTGGTACAGATTCAGAAATTAAGATGGGTTGTTTTGAGGATTGTCCTATCGCAAGACCTCTTTCATAGAGATTTATAACTCTCTCTTTGGGCATAGATTTACCAGTAGTAAGACAATTTGATGGTCCCAAATCCCTATCTTCTACATCCAAATGATTAAAGTAAGGCTTTACTCCTATTCCCAAAGGAACAATAACTGGATAAACATTTATAAGCTTTGAGCAAACATGACTTATTAGGGCCGGAGTTACTCCTGCATTAAGGAGAGGCAATTTATATTTATGATCTTTTGAAGCACCCTTAAGCAAAAATTCGGCATCAGCGAGCGCAGTTATTCTCCTTGACTTTGCATTAATACCTGCAGCGGAAATTCCTGGAATTTGAGATGTATCAGTGCCTGCAATTACAAGAAATATTTTGAAATTACTTATATTCTTTTTCAGTATTTCTATCCTATTAAGTTTACTTTTTTTATTAGATTGATTACCAAAAACATTTATCTCTAATTTTGTACTATACATTCTTATTTTTTTCAATTTTTTAAATCAACTAAGCTATTTAATAATCTTGGAGGATCTGGGATAGTTAATTTAAATCTTGGGAAAAGTGAATAAGCAACTACATGTACCGTTAAAACATAAACTATTTCTTGAAAAATAATTAATAAAATTGCACCTAATTGGATACTTAAAATTGATGGAGAAAAAGGTAAATTTAATAATCCAATGAACTTTTCTATTAGACCATAACTTGCTCTGGTAATTAACACCCAAAGATTATCTCCAACTAACGTAGATAACGCTAATACTCGTAGGAAGAAACCAAGAGTTCCAATAATGACTCCAATGTTTAAACTTAGTCTCCAACTCTTTTCTTTAAACCAACACCAGCCTAACCAAAAAGCCAAGATCCCATAAGGGAATAAGAATAAGGTTCCTCTTACAGGACCCATAATTATGAATAGGAGTAGAAATTGTATTAGGAGTCCTTCCAATGCAGTTTTAGTTCCTCTTCTTAAGTGCAACAGGATCATTGGGAGGGGTAAAATCAACCTTAATAAAGCTCCCCCAATCGGCAAATAATATAGGGCAACCCATAATAAAGACGAAAGAGATGCTAAATATGAGGTCTCGACAATATTTAATGCTTCAGTTTTTGTTGTTATTTTCATCTTATTTATGAATATTTTTAATTAATTTTTATTCATACTTTTATTTTTTGAATCTAAAATACGTTCAATCTTTTCTATTTCAAAATTTACCTCAGAATTCCTCAATATGGTACTTAAATCTTTAGTAGGATCTTTTGGATCTACATCTTTTAAGATGAATATTATTTTGTAAGATTGAAGCTCAATTTTTCTTTTTTTTGAAAAATTCTTAATATTATTATTTTGTTTTGGTATTTTTTCTAAATTTATATCCTTTTTATTTTCAAGAACATTTTTTGGCTTTTCTACTTTTTTAATTTTTTTCTTTTTTTTATAATCAATTTCTTTTTTTTCTTTTTTTTCTTTTTCTACAGTTGTTTTATTTACTAAATTGTTTTGTAAATCTTCATCTTGGCTTATTTTGTCTAAATCATTAAAACTACTTTCAAGAAAATTTCCAATCCTACCTCCAGAGCATGATTGCAATAAAATTAAAAAAATTACTAAAAAAAATTCTTTTTTTTTTAAAATCATATTTTTTTAACTTTTCTTTTTCCTTGTAGTTTTTTTATTACTTATTTTTGTTTTTTTTAAAATAGATCCTTTTTTATTTTTTAGTTTTTCTTCTATAAGAAATACAGCATCATCTATGGAGAATTTTTCTAAGTCAGTATCTTTGGCAATTGAAACATTAGTTTTACCACATTTTAAATAGACCCCATATCTTCCATTTAATATTTGGATTTTTTCTTTAAATTCTTTCGGTTTTCCAAAGTCTTTAAGTACCTCTTGACCACCTCTACCCATTTTTGGCATCGCAAGAATTTCTAATGCTCTTTTTATATCAACTGTAAAAACATCATCCTCTTTCTTTAATGATCTGTTTTCAGATTCATTTTCATTTTTAATCCATTTAATATAAGGGCCAAATCTTCCTCTATCAGCCTCAACAACACCTCCTTCAGGATGAACTCCTAACAATCTAGGCAAACTTAAAAGTACTAGAGCCTCATCTAGAGTTAAATTATCAGTTTTCAACTCTTTGGGTAATGAAGCTCTTCTTGGCTTAGCTTGATCTTGATCATTATTTCCCAATTGTACGTAAGGTCCATAAGGGCCAAATCTTAAAAAGACTTTTTCCCCAGTTTTTGGATCAGTTCCAAGATCAGATGGTCCACTTAAAATTTGATCAACTTGCTTTATGTCTAAATCTCCAGGAGTAATATCCATTGGAAGATTACCTTTCGCCTGAATTTCATTACCAGATTCATCAATTTTTGTACCCTCTAACCAAGGTCCGTTAGAGCCTATTCTGACTACGCAAGGAAGGTCTTCGAAATCAACTTGTCTATAAGCTTTACCATCAATATCACCCTCTGTTTTCTGAACTTTCACCTCCAGACCATTTTTACCTTTATAGAAAGTCTCAAGGTATGGTAGCCACTCAAGATTACCTGAAGATATTTCATCCAATGAAGATTCCATTTTTGCAGTAAAAGTAGTATCTACTAGATCAGGAAAATGTTCTTCTAATAGAGCCGTAACAGCAAAAGCTGTAAACGTTGGAGCCAAAGTATTGGAAGATATATTTGCATATCCTCTATCAACAATTGTCCCAATAATGCTTGCATAGGTAGAAGGTCTTCCAATCCCTTCTTTTTCTAAAACTTTAACTAATGCAGCCTCTGTATATCTTGCAGGTGGTTTAGTTTCATGAAAAGTAGATTCCTTATTAGTAACTTCAAGAAATGTTCCAGTTGTTAAGTTTGGGAGAATAATTTCTTGTTGTTCAAGGGATGAACTTGGGTCATCACTTCCCTCGACATAAGCTCTGAAGAATCCTGCGAAATCAATACTTTTCCCGCTCGATTTAAATAATCCATCCCCTACACTAATTTCAGTATTAATCATTGTTAGCCTAGCTTCCGCCATTTGACTAGCTACAGTTCTTTTCCAAATTAAATCGTAAAGAGATAAGTCTCTACCAGTTAGGTTAGTTTCCTTTGGTGTTTTAAATACCTCACCTGCCGGCCTAATAGCTTCGTGTGCTTCTTGAGCATTTCTTGCAGTTGAATTAAATTGTCTTGGTGAGTTAGATAAATACTCTTTCCCATACATGGAACTGACACATTCTCTAGCAGCTCTAGTGGCTTGTTCGGAAAGATTAACTGAATCAGTCCTCATATATGTTATGAAACCTCTCTCATATAGACCTTGTGCACATCTCATAGTTTCTCTTGCAGACAAACGAAGCTTCCTATTTGCTTCTTGTTGCAATGTACTAGTTGTAAATGGAGGAACTGGCTTACGAGTGGATGGTTTTTTTTCGATTTTTGAGACTAACCAATCCTCAGAGGAAAAAGTCTTCAATAAATCATTTACCTTTTCTTCTCCAATTATTAATGATTTATTTCCTTGTTTTAATTTACCGGTCTGTTCATCGAAATCGGAACCATTAGAAATTCTTTGACCGTTTAAGCTAAATAATTTAGTTTCGAAAGTAACATTATCTTTTACCAGGGAAGCTTTAATCCCCCAGTAGCTAGCTTTTTTAAAGGATCTTCTTTCTCTCTCTTTTCTAACAAGAAGTCTTACAGAAACTGATTGAACACGACCAGCAGATAATCGGGGGGGCTACCTTCTTCCAAAGTAAAGGAGATAATTCATATCCAAAAAGCCTGTCCAAAATTCTTCTGGTTTCTTGAGCCTGAACAAGTTCCATATCAAGTTCTCTTGTTTGATCTAAAGCTTTATTAATTGCCTTTTTTGTAATTTCATGAAAAACCATTCTCTTAGTTGGTATTTTAGGCTTAAGTATTTGCAGAAGATGCCAGCTAATACTCTCTCCCTCTCTATCTTCATCAGTTGCTAGTAATAGTTGGGTCGCACCTTTCAATGCATCTTTGAGCTCTTTAACAACCTTTTTCTTATCTTTTGGGACTATATATAGTGGTTCAAAATCTTCTGTTGTATTAACTCCTATCCTTGACCATTTTTCCTTTTTAACTGCAGCAGGGATTTCGGCAGCTCCTTTTGGAAGATCTCTTACGTGCCCCATTGAAGCAAGAACTTCATAATTAGAAGGCAAAAACTTTCTTATAGTTTTTGCTTTGGTGGGACTTTCAACAATAACAAGTGTGTGATCCAAGGTTTATTTCAAAAATTGGTGTTTTTGTTCAGTTAGGGCATATTATGATTATTTGAAGCTTTTTCAAGTAATTTATTCTGAAAATTTCAAAAATCATACCCACAAATTATAATCTAGTTAAGATTAGCTCTTAGACCCTTACAATCAAACATCTAATTTAATCCAATTTAATAAAGTGCCCAACGAAATCTTTACAATTAATTTAAATGCTCAAGCCATTATTCCAGAGGCTTTTATCTTACTTGGTATTGTTGGGACTCTTCTTGTTGACTTAGCAGGTGAAAAAACCGCATCAAAGTGGACACCGATAATTTGCTATTTTTCAATTGGCAGCTCTCTTTTAAGTTTAGCCATGCAATGGAGCAATCCGGTCAATACAGCATTTCTTGGGTCCTTTAATTCAGATAATTTAGCAATCGCATTTAGAGCAATAATATCATTGTCAACTTTAATTTCTTTACTTATAAGTTGGCGTTACACAGAACAAAGTGGTAGTCCTATTGGCGAATTCGCAGCGATAGTTCTTTCAGCAACTCTGGGAGCAATGCTTTTGTGTGGATCTACTGACCTTATTAGTGTATTCATATCTCTTGAGACTTTATCGGTGGCGAGCTATTTACTCTCTGGTTATCTCAAAAGAGATCCCCGAAGTTCAGAAGCGGCTTTAAAATATTTGCTAGTTGGGTCAGCTGCTGCTGCAGTTTATTTGTATGGCTCCTCCTTTCTTTATGGATTAAGTGGTTCAACAAACTTAGCAACAATTGGTTTAGAGATTATAAACAAGCCATCATTCATTACTTCTTTAGCTCTTGTATTTGTCTTGTCCACTGTTGCATTTAAAATCGCTGCAGTTCCCTTTCATCAATGGACTCCTGATGTATATGAGGGATCACCTACACCTGTTGTGGCTTTTTTATCTGTTGGTTCTAAGACCGCAGGATTTGCATTTGCGATAAGAATCTTGAGCACTACTTTTTCTTCTTTCGATGAAGAATGGAAACTTTTATTTACTATATTGGCCATCTTGAGCATGGCTCTAGGAAATGTTGTAGCTCTAGCTCAAACCTCAATGAAAAGGATGTTAGCTTACAGTTCTATTGGACAAGCTGGATTTGTCATGATTGGTATAGTATCTGGAACACAAGATGGTTTATCAGCAGCTGTTTTATATTTAGCTGCATATTTGTTTATGAATTTGGGTGCATTTTCATGTGTAATACTTTTCTCTCTAAGAACTGGTTCTGACAGAATTCTTGATTACTCAGGTCTCTACCAAAAAGATCCTCTAATTACATTAGGCTTAAGCCTTTGTCTTCTTTCTCTTGGAGGTTTACCTCCAATGTTAGGATTTTTTGGAAAGATATATTTGTTCTTTGCCGGTTGGGCTAATCATCAATATCTATTAGTAATCGTTGGACTAGTAACTTCAGTTATATCTATTTATTACTACATTTCAGTGATAAAAATGATGGTGGTAAAAGAACCTCAAGAAGCTTCTGAAATAGTTAAATCATATCCTGAATTGAATTGGGAAATTGTAGGATTACCTTCCTTAAGAATCGCACTATATACATGTGTAGCGGTAACAGCTCTTGGTGGGATTCTTTCTAACCCTCTTTTTAAATTAGCTAACACAGCAGTTTCGGAAACTCCTTTTTTACAAGACGTAATCGCCATAACAAACAACATTTCGTAGAAGAATTTTTCGATAAATGTCTAAGAAAGTTGCAAGTTTAGAAAGAATATCTAAAACATATGGAAAGGATGATTTAACTGTTAAAGCCTTAGATTGTATAAACTTAGAAATTTATAAAGGTGACTATTTAGCTGTAATGGGAGCAAGTGGATCCGGTAAAAGTACTGCAATGAATATTATTGGATGTCTAGATAGACCATCTGAAGGTATATATAAATTAAATGGTACCCCAGTTGAGAATTTATCTGATGATGCGCTAGCGGAGATACGCAACCAAAAATTAGGCTTCGTTTTTCAGCAATTTCATCTACTTTCAGATGCAACGGCACTTGAGAACGTTATCTTACCAATGATTTATGCTGGTATTGATCCTGAGCAAAGATTAGAGCGAGGTAAGACTGCATTGAAAAAAGTTGGCCTTTCTGAAAGAATGAATAATCGCCCTAACCAATTATCGGGAGGTCAACAACAAAGAGTGGCAATTGCTAGAGCTATTATTAATAACCCTGCAATATTATTGGCAGACGAACCCACTGGAGCACTTGATTCAAAAACAACTGAAGATGTGCTAAATCTTTTTGACAAACTGCATGAATCTGGAATAACTATAGTTTTAGTTACGCACGAAGATGAAGTTGCAAATCGTGCAAAAAAAATAGCCAAATTTAAGGATGGAAGAATAGTTGAATTAAAAGTTAATTAAATTCAGAACCTTCTAATTACCTTTACTTGAGTTTCATTTTCAATTCTTAAATTCCCATTCGAATCAATATCTTTAATTTTCCATGTATTAGGACAAAAACCACTTGGTAAAAATCTTTTAGTGAGGAATTTATTTGCCGATTTAATTACATATTCTTTTTTGTTATTACATTCAACTGAATCATGAAAAGCTTTAAGAACTTTTGCTGTCCAATAATGTTGATTAATATTCTTAGTTTGAAGTACTTTTGATAATGAAATGCCTTCTGATGGAGTGTAATTTAAAACGTTCATGCCAAGACCTATTCTTGCATAAATAATTTCCTTGCCTCTAGTTATCACCCTTGGTAAAAATCCAATCAACTTTTTTGAACCAAAGAAAATATCATTTGGCCATTTCAAACAAACATTTATATTCTCTTTTCTAAGCATTTCACATATTTTAATTCCTAAAGACAAATTATATATTTGGCTTGTAAATTCTTTTGAAAATATTGGGTAAGCTGCACTTAACCAAATCCCTCCTTTTGGGGAAACCCAAGTTTTTGAGTTTTGGCCAAAACCTGAGAACTGTTCTCTTGCTATTATCGCAACTGGCTGGTTTCTCTTTATTTCAGAATATCCAAGCCAGTTTGTTAGCTCATTTTCAGTACTTTTGCATTTTATTTTGTACTGAAGTGTCCAACTCGGATATTGACCCTGAATTTTTTTCAAATAAAAAACTGTCTTAGCTGCAGGTCCAATAACTTTCACAAATTCTTTATTAAAACAACGAGCATCTTTTTGAAGATTAGATTAACTTTAGTCATAATAAGTAAATTTTACAAATTGGACAAAAAGTATTTGCCAATATTGAATAGAAGGAATCCACATCAATTAAGAAATTGTCTCGATAATTTCAAAAAATCATGGGTGGAATTAGATACACTTTCTAAAATCAACGAAAACTGGAAAGACTTAATCGGTTCGGAATTATTTCAAGAATGCAAACCATTAAATATTGAAAAAAAAATACTTACAATTGCAGTAAATCATCCACAGTGGCGCCTAGCATTAATCTATAACAAGCATAAATTACAAGAGAGAATCGAGGAAATTGGAATAACTTTGAATGAAATAAAAATAATACAAAATTATGAACTTAAAAATAAAAATATTAAAGCTAATAATGCAAAGATAGTTTGGGCTAAGCATCCAAGCAGAATTCATCAAAATAACATGAGAATTTGTAAGCTATGTAATTCCCCAACTCCCGAGGGCGAAATCAAACGATGGGGAAAGTGTTCTTTTTGTTGGAGAAAAAATAAATAAGTAAATTCTTTATTTAGCTAAAATTAATATTCCCATTTGACCCCAAAAAATAGTTCTATATTCAGCTTTTTTAAATCCAACTTCCTTGGCAATTTTTATAAGCTCATTTTTCTTTGGAAAATTTCTAATACTATTTTCAATATATGCGTACTCTTGACTTAAATTAAAAATCCGCGAAATTGTTACTACAATAAACCTCAAATATATTTTCTGAAAAATATTAGATAAAGAATTTTTTGTTGAGTGATTAAAATCTAGGAATCCTGCTCTTCCTTTATCCTTCAAAAGATAAAAAACCTTTTTTATTCCCTCTTCAACATTATTCAAGTTTCTTAATCCATAGGACATACAAATCCCATCAAAGTATTTCGAACAATCATCAATTTCTAAAACATCTTTAATTTCCCACTTAATAAATTTATTTTTTCTTAGCTCTGATTTTTTCTTTGCAATATTTAAAATACCTTTTGCACTATCAATCCCAGTAATTGAGCCGCTTGGACTTACTCTCTTAGAAATTAAGAATGCTAAATCTCCAGTACCACAGCATAAATCAGCCCAATCTTCCCCATTTAAAGGTTCTAATAAATTAACTAATTTCCTTTTCCATAATTTGTGCAGTCCAAAACTCAATAGATTATTTAAAAAGTCATATTTATAGGAAATTTTATTAAATATATTTTTGACTTCGATAGTTTTTGTGAATTTCATTTTTAAATTTTAAAATACTTTCTTTTTGGAATCAATTTAAATTTTTATTCATAAGGTCTAATTGGGAGTTTCTTTTCGAGGAGGAAAGTTTTTATTTCTTGTAAAGTAAGTTTCTTATCATGAAGTAATGATGCTAAAAGTGCTGCAGATGCCCTACCTTCTTTAAAAACATCATAGATATCTTCTAGACAGCCTGCTCCTCCAGAAGCAATTACTGGGATGTTAACAATATTCGCAACAGATGCAGTCAAATGTAAATCATATCCATTCTGTGTGCCGTCACCATCCATTGAAGTTAGCAAAATTTCCCCTGCACCTAATTCTTCAACTTTCTTTGCCCAACTCAATACATCTATTCCAGTATTTTCTCTCCCTCCTTTTATATATACCTCCCATTGATCAACCTTATTAAGTTTTCTTCTAGCATCAATTGCTATCACGATGCATTGATTACCAAATTCTTTAGAACTTTTAGAAATTAAATCAGGATTTCTAACAGCAGAAGAATTTAAACTCACTTTATCCGCTCCTGCTCTTAAAAGATCATTAATAGAAGAAACAGAATCTATACCGCCACCTACTGTAAAAGGGATTTTTACTGATTTTGCGGTCCTAGATACAAGGTCAACTAATGTATTTCTATTTTCAACACTTGCTCTAATATCCAGAAATACTAATTCATCTGCACCTTCATCAGAATACCTACAAGCCAATTCAACAGGATCTCCTGAGTCTCTCAAGTTAACAAAGTTTACACCTTTTACGACTCTGCCATTGGCGACATCTAAACAAGGAATTAAACGAAGAGCTACCATTTTAGTAAAAATTGTCCAAATGCTGTTAATCTTGCATAATAGCTTCCATTTTACCTCTTATGGCTGAAACAAAATTTTTACCCAAAATCGGTAGTAAAATCAAAATTAACATTGACAAAGTAAAAGATAGACTACCAGCGAAATTAATAGATCAAATATCCTCTAATCCTAAAGTCGTAATAACAGGCTATAAAATGGCTGACGGCGGGAGTATTGGAATCACTGCAAAATTTCAGGATGGTCAGCAAAACTGGTTTTTCCCAGAAGAAATTGAGAAGGGTTAAAGATTAAAGTGAATGATCCAAAACAACTATTAGGTATTAAGGGGGCCTCTGAAACATCAAGTATATGGAAACTCCGTATACAATTAATGAAACCCATAACATGGATCCCCTTGATATGGGGAGTTATTTGTGGAGCAGCTGCAAGTGGGAAATTTGAATGGACATTTAGTAATGTTTTAGCTTCACTAGCGTGCATGTTAATGAGTGGCCCACTTCTAGCTGGTTATACCCAAACCATAAATGATTTTTTTGATAAAGAAATTGATGCAATTAATGAGCCAAATAGACCAATCCCTTCTGGAAAAATTTCAATTAAACAGGTAAAAATACAAATCTGGGTATTACTTATTGCAGGCTTAATAGTTGCTTTTCTATTAGATTTATACGCTAAGCACAACTTTCCTTCTGTCTTCCTCTTAGCATTAGGAGGATCTTTTGTTAGTTATATATATTCTGCTCCACCTCTCAAATTAAAACAAAATGGTTGGCTTGGAAATTATGCATTAGGAGCATCATATATAGCTTTACCTTGGTGGGCAGGACAAGCCTTGTTTGGTAAATTAACTATTGTGACGGCATTACTAACACTTGCTTATAGCCTCTCTGGACTTGGTATTGCTGTTATTAATGATTTTAAAAGCGTTGAAGGAGACTCAAAGCTAGGCTTGAATTCTTTACCAGTAGTATTTGGAATTAAAAATGCAAGTAGAATAAGTGCAGGACTGATTGATATTTTTCAATTAGCAATGGTTGTAGTATTAGTAATTATTGGTCAACACTTAGCCTCTGTAATTTTGGTTTTATTGGTAATTCCACAAATTACATTTCAAGATATGTGGTTACTAAGAGATCCTCTAAAGTTTGATGTCAAATATCAAGCAAGTGCTCAACCATTTCTTATAACTGGAATGTTAGTTACAGCTTTAGCAATAGGACATAGTTTTTTAGTTGCTTAAAGTGCAAAAGATTAAATCCAAATCTTTTGTTTTAATAATTCCAATAGTAATTTTTTCCGGGATAGTTTTTTATATCCTTAATCTAATATTTACCACATTAAAATTTGATCCACCTAAAAATAAAACTTCACGCGGAAGCAAATATTCATATGTAATATTATCTTCTGACAATAAAGTACTAAGCAAATTAAGCCGCAAATTTGAAATAAAAGATAGTCAACACAAAATTCCATTTTTCCTTAAATATTCTTTTATATCTTCTGAGGATAAAAGATTTTTTAAACATAATGGAATAGATCTAAAAAGTATTTCACGTGCCCTTTTTCAAAATATTAGAAGTGGTTATGTTAAAGAAGGAGGAAGTACGATTACTCAACAAGTTGCTAGATTACTTTTTCTCAATAATGATTTAAGTTTTCAAAGAAAAATCAAAGAAATATTTATATCTCTCATACTTGAATTTAGATATGACAAAAATCAAATTTTAAAATTATATTTAAATAATATTTATTTAGGATCAGGAGCATATGGTGTTAACGAGGCTTCTAAAATTTATTTTGGAAAACTTATAGATGAATTAACATTATCAGAGATAGCATTAATTGCAGGATTAGCTCCAGCACCCTCAATTTATTCACCTTATCAAAATATTGAACTAGCTATTAAAAATAGAAATGAAGTACTTGAATCAATGTATCTTGATGGATATATATCTCTTGCTAATAAGAATAAGGCTATTAAAGAGAAAATAAACTTAAATTATCAAACAGCTGATAATTTTTTACATGATCAATTACTAATAGATTTTATTCTTAAGGAAACAGATAAAAGAATAGAAAATAACATCGATTATAAGTTTTTAAGAATTAAATCTTCTATTAATAAAGATTGGCAAAAAACAGCACAAAAAATTTCGAGATATTTAGGGCCTAAAGAAATTGAATTTGCATTGTTATCAATCGAATCCAACACAGGATTAATAAGGACAATGGTAACTAGCAGAAATCCATTATTTAATGAATACAATAGAGTCACTTCATCAGTAAGACCTTTAGGTTCTACTTTTAAAATAGTTCCTTATGCTGCTGCGTTAATAGAAGGGACAAAATTAAGCGATAAATTTGAAGACGTACCAAGATGCTGGGAAAGTTATTGCCCAAAAAATTTTTCAGAAAAATATAGAGGTAAAATATCTTTAATTGAATCATTTAAAAGTTCATCCAATATCGTTCCAATATCAATAACAAAAAAAATAGGCTTAAAAAAAATTATTAATCTAGCGAATTCATTTGGTCTAGGTTTTAATCAAGAGTTTAAGGAATTCCCATCATTAGCTATTGGTTCATATGGAGATAATCTTTTAAACATTACAAATGCATATTCTGCAATAAATAATAGTGGGAAGATTCAAAGCCCTAGCATCTTAGAAAAAATAGAATCATTTAATAATCAATCAATTTGGGAAAAAGAATTTATTTCCAAGAAAATATTAGATTTAAAAGTAAACAAAAAAATAAATAAACTTCTTGAAAAATCTGTAAAAGAAGGTACTTCAAAAGCAGCCTCTATAAAAGGAAAGAAAATTTATGGAAAAACAGGAACATCAGATGGTAACAAAGATCTTTGGTTTATTGGTTCACTTGAAAACCTTACAACAGGTATCTGGATAGGTTACGACGATAACAAAGAATCTGAATTATCTAGTGGAAATGCGGCTTATTTATGGAAGAAATTTATAGCTGAAATTTATAAAATCCCAATGAAAAAATAAATTTTATTTTTAAGATTTATAAGAAATTATTGCAGAATAAAATCCATCACCAGGATAGTCTAAGCTAGGTAAAATTTGCTTTTGGCTAACCAATTTTAAAGCTTTGTTTTTTTCAATAAATCTTTCAATTAAAAGGTTATTTTCATCAGGACAGATAGTACAAGTTGAATAAACTAAAGTTCCATCTTTTTTCAAAAGAGGGAAAATACTCTCTAATAGTTTTTCCTGCAATAAAGTTAAGGATTTTATTTTTTCTTTACTTAAAGACCATCTAGAATCTGGATTCCTGGACAGAGTTCCAATCCCAGAACAGGGAGCATCTAGCAAAATTTTATCAAAATAAGATATAAACTTAGGATTCAATTCAATCAAACTCGTTGCATCAGCATTGAGGGTCTTCACAGATTTTAAATTTAACCTGTCTAAATTTGATTTAAGTATTTTCAATCTTTTTGCTGATCTATCTACAGCCAGGATTTCAGCACTATCATTTGCTAATTCTGCTAAGTGAGTAGACTTACTACCTGGCGCTGCACAAGCATCTAAAATCTTTTCACCTTCTTTTGGATTTAAAAGAGGTGCTACCCACTGAGAAGATCTATCTTGGATTGTCCAAAGTCCATCACTATATCCTGGTAAGTTTTTAATAGATCTTGGATTAGATTTTAAAGTAATTCCATTATTTAAATCTTTAATAATTTCAGCATCAATTTTATTTTCATTAAGAACCTTCAAAAATTCATCTAAATTAGTGTTTAGTTGGTTAATTCTCAAATCAATAGAAGGTTTTTTATTAAATGCCTTGACGATATTTTCACCCTCGCTACTGCCTACCCATTTATAAAGATCATTCACAAGCCATAATGGCAATGATTCAACATATGAAATTCTTTCTTTTCTATCAGAAGATATTTTTGGAAAAATTTCTTTTTCTAATTTTCTTGATGCATTTCTCAATATTGCATTTACAGTTCCTGATAAACCCTTTAAATCTGTTTTTTTAGCTACTTCTACAGTAGTTGAAATAGCTGCTGGAAATGGAACTTTATCCATTTTCAATAGTTGATATAAACCTATATGTAAAAGCCATCTTAATTTTGGAGGCTGCTTTTTATGAGTAATTTTTGATGTATGATCAGTCCAAAGGTCAAGAAATTTTCTATACCTTATACATCCAAAAGATAATTCTGTAATAAAAGCTATATCAAGAGGATTAAATTGATAATTTCTTAAAACCTTTTCAAGGGCATGATCAGAAAAATCACCATAATTAACTTTTAATAAAATTTCCCAAGCTGCTTTTCTTTGTAAATATCCTATGCTCAAAATATAAATTATTTTTGAAGATAACTTTAATATACAAAAAATTTATAAGTTTAAAAATTTAAACAACTTTTTCAATTGAAGAATTGAACCAAAAGAAACCTAATATAGAGATGAGTGTCAAATTAAATCCTAAAAAAAGAAAGATATTTAAAGAATGAATTCTTTCTCGAAAAAATAATTTTTTCTCTTCTTGATACTTCATAAATAAAATAAAAAATTAATCAGTAACTTAAACGACAACCTATATTGATAGATCCTGCATCAAGCATTCTTCCTAACTTAATGGCGATAGATTCCTCCAACCTTGTAAAATTAGATTGATTGGAAGTTATCCAATCCAATTCAGAAAAAGTGATAATACCAGTCAAATTACTTTTCAAAAAAAGGATTCCAATATTCATTGTTAGACTTAATTTTTTTATAATTTAACATCTGCCTGTAATATTCCGTAATAATATAATATTCTTTTAATTTTTCAAAAGTAACTATACATTATTAGGCTTAATTTATTGAATATCTCTTAAAAATTTATCGGCTGTTCTTAAGTGATTATTTAATTTTTCCTCTGACATTTTGTCAAGATTTCTCGTCAACATAGTCAGTCGATATTGCTTTCTAAAAAAACTTTCATTATCTTTAATAAATTTCCAAAATAAGCCATCCCATATTGAACACCAGGGGCCACTTTTGAAATTTGACATTTTTTTTACATAATTAGAGCTTGATATATATGGTTTAGTTGAGAAAATACCCCCGTCGCTAAACTGACTCATTCCATAAACATTAGGAACCATCACCCAATCATAAGAATCAATAAACATTTCCATAAACCATTTATAAACTTGATTGGGGTGAATTCTACATAGAAGCATAAAGTTACCAATAATCATTAGCCTCTCAATATGGTTACAATAACCAAATTTAATAATATTTTTTATAACAATGTCTACTGGTTCAATTCCTGTATTTCCTTTATAAAAAGACTCTGGAATTGGTTTATTTTCAAAATTCCAAAAATTACTATTTCGCATCTTTGTTCCATACTTCTTATAAACAAGGCAAATAAATTCTCTCCATCCAATAATTTGACGAATAAAACCCTCTAAAGAGTTAATTGGAACATTATTATTTTCAGCATAAAGTAATGCTTTATTTACTACTAAATCTGGTGTTAATAAGCCGCTATTTAAAAGAGGAGAGAGTAAACTATGCCATAAAAAAGAATTTTCTTTAGAAATAGCATCTTCATAATCTCCAAACAATAAAAATCTATGTTTAAAAAAATCATTTAACCATTCATCTGCCTCATCAAAATTAGTTGGATATAAAAAGTTATTACTTTCTCCAATAAACTCAATATCAGAATTGGCTAATGACTTTTCGGAATACATTACAAAGTTATTTTTTGGTAATTTGGGTGTATCAGGTATGTTTATTTTTTTTGGTAATTTTTTTCTATTCATTTCATCAAAACTCCACTTACCTCCTTTAGGTGTATCATCCGAATTAATTAATATCTTTTGGCTCTTTCTTTGATTCACATAAAA
>QCKZ01000016.1 GCA_003214975.1 Prochlorococcus sp. AG-412-C21 | reverse complement strand
ATCATTAAAAACAGCAACAAATAACTCTCCCTCACTTAATAAATCGTAGTTAGAAGAGGCACCTTTTTTATATTTTCCTTTGGATACGAACTTATATAGATGCTCTCCTCGTTCATCATCTCCCATATAAGCAACAACTTGTCCATTTTTAGAAATAGATACTTCACAATTCTCATGCTTAAACCTACCCATTGCAGTATGTTTCCTTGGCATTGATTGTGGCTTTGAAGGGTCAATTTCAGTTATGTATCCGTGCCTATTAACTTCGTTTGGATTCTTAACTAAATCAAATCTATCTTGATTCATAACCCAGTTATAACCTTTGTCTTTTGTCTTTAGACCATATCTTGCTTGTTCTGGGGGAATAGAAGCGGATGGATTGGAAGGTGAAGAAAAGTAACCATGAAAATTTTCCTCGCAAGCTAGATAAGTTCCCCATGGAGTTCTGCCGTTCCCACAATTATTGAAAGTACCTTTTGCAACTTTTCCGGTTAGATCCTCATCAGTTTTCATTAAATAGAACCCAGCTGCTGGTCCATCTAAAGCTATTTTGGTATCACCTGTAATTTTTCTGTTGTAAAGTGAATCTTTTTTTATTTTCCATTTTCCTAATTTCTTTTCTATTTCAAAAATAGAAACTCCATGCGAAGCAATTCCTTTGCGTACGTCATCAGATGTTTCTGGTAATCCGCTAGCTCTATTTCCATAAATTATTTTCCTATTGCAATATTCATTATTGACTGCAAGAATTGATTTCCCCTCAATATCAAAGAGGCTCATGCCATCATTATTATCCCCAAAAGATCCTTCCTGAGATTCTCCTGTTCCTCGTGTTATTTGATCAAAATCATCAACTCCGCTCCATAATGGATCACCCCATGATGCAACTTTATGCCAACTAAATCCTTTTGGAAGAGTAATTGTATCTTTACCATTAGCTGGCACAGGATTAAAACTTATACCATTAAAACCACTTGAGAAACTAGTTGCTTTCGCAGGACCAATTGTCGCAGCTATAAATGCTCCAGAGCCTAAAGCAAATGAACCTTGCAAAAATTTTCTTCTTGAAACAACATCATTAAAATCAGCCACAATATAAAAGTGATAACTAATTTAAAAATTTGTTCTCTAGGGTTAAATTGAATTTAAGTAATGTATAAATTTTGATTAGCATTAGTAAATAAAGATACTTAGCTAAAATTTTTTTAATAATTAATTGACATTCAAATTTTTTTTATTATTTTGATCAAAAAAAATGTTTAACTTCTACTTAATAAAATTGCCTTATAAGTTATTTATGTATAAAAAATTTTGACTATGAAAAAACTTCTTTTAATAGTATTTTCTTTATCTTTTCTGTCCTCATGCAGTAATGATAAAGATTTTTTTGTTACTAAAGAGAATGCATTAATTAGTTGCGGTGGGAAATCTCGTATTATCGAAAATGAAAATGAAGAGATAATTAATACAGAAGTTAAAGATTTAATAGATGGAATAGGTAAGTATGTGGAATTTACAGTTGTAGAGACTGATAAGAAAGGCGGAAAATATAGAATTATTAATTGTTATCCAAGTGAAGAACCACAAGATTCAATAATAAAAACTATTAAGACGAACTATAAATTAAATAACTAAAGAGTCTAAAAAAGAACTTGCTGATTATTTTAGATTTAAGAAAACTTTTTAGCATCCAGTTCGCTCTTCATTAGCCAAAACTTTTCTTCAGTCATATCAAGGGATCTCGGCGATTTTTAAGGCTTGGAGGACGTGTTATCCAAACTTTTTTGTATAAATTTATTATCCATCAAAGTTCCTATTTAGCAAAGTGATGGGTGGTATGGAGTAGATATCATTTCAAAATTGACAATTTAATTTTTTCTGAGAAATTTGTAGTAATAATTATGAGCTCTTAGGCAATGGTTTAAATTTATTAAAGTAAATCTTTTATTTTTAGCATAAGTTTTTCAAACTCTTCTTCAGAAGCTTCCATTGTTTGTTTTATTAGATTTGAAGCTTTTTTTGTTCTTAAGAAAGAAGAATAATTTAATTTAGACTTCATATAATTTTTTAAGTCTGTATCATCTGAATTTTCTAATAAATCTGAAAGTGAATTCTTGTTTTCTTCCCATAAGTCAAATGAAGATGAAATTGGTTGACTTATAGAGCCTGGTGTTTGAGCTAACTGATCTGTTCCTGTAGATCCTATAATTCTGAAAATTATAAAGTTTGCAGCATATGCAAAGATTGACCAGAAGCTTGTGTATTTCCATGAAATACTATTTATTATATAAATTAAAAATAAAACTCCTAAGTATTGTAATTTGAAATATTGCTCAGTATAAAAAATTCTAAAATCACTATACTTTGATTTAACAGATAACATCCATTTATATAAATGTTCGGATACGAAACCCAAAAATAATAAAAATGAAAGGGGAACAGTTTTGATAGATATTGTGCCTAGTATTACTATTAAAAAAGTACATGGGATTAAGATTAGATTAAAAAACTGTTTTTTCATAATTCGTCAATAATCAATTTCTTTTTTAGGTCAAATTCATCTTTTGAAATTAAATCATTTTGAAAGAGTTCTTTCAATTCTTTAATTCTTTCTGAGGGACTTTTTTTATTTGTTGTAAATTCTTGGTTTGTGATGGTACTAGGGTTACTGTTAGTAACAGAATTAGTGTTTACGTTATTAGTAGTTAAGTCCATAAATTTACTTCCTAAACCTAAACCTGCACCTAAGCCAATTCCAGCACCAGTAAATGCGGAAGAGGTGCTGCCTTCATTTTCTGCAAGTTTATCGAGTGTGTTGTAAGTCCTCTCGGCTCTATATCCTGCCTCAGTTTCTTGAATTGCTTTTCCTTTGACTCTTATTTTTGCACCTTCAGCAATTGCGTTTTTGTAAGTTACAAGTTGTTCATCTTCAATGGGACTTATGTCTTGAATATAAAAATCGCCTAATATCAAGCCATAACTTTTAAAAGTTTCATTTAAATTTATTTTAATTTTTTCTGAAATTTTTTTTGCCTTTGCAGTTAAGCCAAATACATTTCCTTGGGCTGATTCTTCAGCAATCGCCGACTTTGTATCTCTTTCAATATGAGGTAATAGAAACTCTTTAAGTGAAGTTAGAGAATATTCAGTGCGAACACCTACAATTTGTAGTAAAAAAGCTTGTACATCATTTATTTGAGCTTTATAACTTCCATAACTCCCTAATCTTATTGGTAACTGAGTTTGAGGATCAAAAATATTAATAGGACTTCTTGTTCCCCATTTAAATTCTGTGAATGCTATTTTATTCAAAAACCAAATTTCAAAAGGGAATGCTCTCTTTTTATCTTGTATGTAATTTTCTAAAACAGGGATATTTGCAGTCTCAAGTGTATGAGCCCCAGGATCTAAAATTGAAACTAATTTTCCTGAAGCAAGTAGGGCAACTTGCTGGGTTTGGCTAACAATTATTTGCGATCCGAATCTAGGATTTTCATCCTTATATTTCCAAACCAAAAAAGATTTTGGATCTAAACTGCATTTTATAACTGCCATTAATTAAATAAAATTTCAAATAATATAACTCAATAAGAGATCATTTTGGTATTTTTTAAAACAAATTATTCATGTCTAATAAACTAATTACAAATTCTCTTGAAAGATTCTTTTGTTTTGTTGAGCGTTTTTAAAAATAATTTTTATTTGTTTTGATAATTTTTTTATTCTTGCAACTCACCACCACAATAGGAACATTTATAGGAACCCTCTTCAAATAAAGCTCCACATTTATTACAAAAATTCTTTTTTGTATTTAATTGCTTTTTATTTTTCTTTTGTTTTGAAGGATTATTATTTACTTCTTTTTGCCTTGAGGGGTTTAAAGATTCATTACCAATGGGTAATTTTTTTTCTATTAGATTAACCAACTTTTTATATTCATTAGCTTTTTGCCTTTCCTGTTTGACCCTTTCAAGATTTCTAGCTTTATTAAAGCTTTTAGCTCTTCGCCTTTCCTTCAAGATTATTTTTAGTTTAATAATTGTATTTATTATTATTTTCGAAATTAATTCAATTGATTTGTAAAATGTAGTAAGCAGGTAATATGCAATCACCATAATTGGTCCTAAGACAGGCATTAGAATTATTAGAATTGCCGTTAGCATTAAATATTACTTAATTCATAATTTTGGATAATTCTAATATATTGAATATTTATAATATTAATTTTTTGCTTTCTCTTTATTAAAGCTTTATTAAAAAAATCAAAATTAAGATTTATTCTTAGAAGTTTTTTACAGTTATTAAAAGTAGTAAGCAAATATTGATAAATTAAAATTATCGTAATTTCAGCAATTTCATTTAATCCTCACTTTCAATCACATTTTCTTTTATCAAAAAGGTTTTTATTTTTTGAATGGGAATCAAAAGGGGTTTCTCTATGATCCATATTTCTTTATTCTCATCTTTTACTGACAATAAAAGAAATGAAGATATTCGCTCATGGTACATCCCTAGTAAATACCTTGTTTTAGGACTTACTGAAATAAATCCAAAAACTAATATTAGAGAAATTAGTTTAAATATAATCTTGAGCATTTAAAAATAATTTATCTTAAAAGAAATATTTGATTATTTTACACAATTCTTCTAGCTTTTATTCTTTAGAGTTTTTGAAATATATTTAACTAATGTAAAATATTTTTTTTTATGTATGTAGAGAGTTATGTTTTTTAATGAAATCTTCTATTGATGCTGTATTTGGCAAAGTCAATTAATCCCGAATACTTGTATCTTGGATCGATATAGTGCTGAATAACATAAAAAGCAAAATAATATGCTCTGCAGAATCCCCATATTGCAAAAGCTAAAAGTACGAAGGTTTTAAACTCAAAGTGAATTGATATGAGAAGTAAGGAAGCAAGTAAACCAACTAAGAACATTAATCCTCCTTTTAGGTAAAGGAGCCAAACTTTCTTTATGTCCGCCATGGTTTTTCCTCTAATTTAGAGCATCTTTCAACAAGTAAAAAGTTTGAGTAAAGTTTGAGTAAAAAATTACGATTCCTTGAGATCGCAGTTATAGCTAGTCGCGCTCACTTTTCATTAGCCAAAACTTTTCTTCAGTCATATCAAGGGATTAAGAGAATATTGCAAATCGTGAATGAATCGTGAATGAAATATAAGATTTGCCTTTATAAAATCATTATCCATTAAAGCTTCTATTTAGGAAAGTGATGGGTGGTATGGGGTTATTTAATGACTCCGCTTTAGGGGTTCTCTGAAGGTCTACATCTGTCTTCTTTTCTGAGGTTTAATTCTTTTTCCTTTCTTACCTCAAGTAGTTAATCTCATTCATAATAGTCGTTTTTAACGAGCTTACATTTTTTTAACTTCTTGTTTTTTAATTAAAAGGAGAGGTGTTATTAGTAGGAGCTATTAATAGGATTTCAAAGACAATTCCAGTTAAGGCTATTGGTAACACCCAGATACCTATAAATCTATGATCGAAAAATCTTAAATGATCATTACCTTTAAAAACATTTTTTAAAGAAGTATATAGAGTTTCTGGGTGTTTATAAGAAGGACCTGTTTTTGATGGTGAATAAGGTTTTATAAAAGCGGATGATGCAGAGAACTTTGACATTTTATTTATAAAAAAAATAGGCAAAACCCAAACAGCAAAAAATCTACCTCTGAACCACTGTCTTGCGTTAGGTAGAGTATAATTCTTGATTGATTTATTCTCTGGCATTCCAGATTCTAAATCCTTATAAATATTTTCTAAAGTCTTTTCTTTGCTTGAGTTAATTGTCATTAAAATTTCTAATGGGTCAATATTCTATTGATTTAAATCTTGATTAAAAATATTCCTAACTACTAAAATAACTAAAACGTAGTTAAGAATATTTTCTTTGGCTAGGTTCATAAAGACGGAATTTTATACCGTTGCAGATTCGCCAAATATCTACATATTATTTATATATAAAAAACTCTTTTTTTAAAAGTAAATAATATACATAAGCATGAATAATTTTTTAATAATTAAAGTTTTTTAAAAAGGGAATTTAGTTTAATATTTGAGCTTCTTTAAAAATTATTTAAACCTCATTTTCTAAGATTGCGAAAAAGAAAATGAGGTAAAAGGGAGGTTCTCATTTCAAACCGCATTGATCAAAGCTAGCGGATAGTAGATTGCCCTAATATCTACTAATAAATTTATATAATGAGGGATCAAATAAAGGAAGACTAATTTTATACAAATAAGTGTCTAATTTTTTATTAAATAATTACTTAGCATAAGGCAATTAATGCGCTAACTAAATTCATTGAAAGATGAAAAAAAGCGTAAAGAGAAACTGCAAAAAATAAATACTGTTCTATTGGAATCATGACAAGGTTTTAATTAAGAGCAAAAAAATTGGATTAATTTTTTGTTAAAAAGATATTTTCTAAAAAATAACTTTGTTCTATTGATTCATTTTTAAGAGTCATTTTTTTTTGCAAATTATCATCTGGAGAATTAAAAGCACCCCATCTTTTTAGCCAAAATAATGTATAAAAAAATGCGATTATAAAAGGTGATCCAACAATTAAAAATCTTATATCCATTTAAATTTCCAAATTAATAAGATTTAAACTGCATCGCCAAAATTGCTCCCAAGAAGAAAACCGTTGGAATCCCCAGGGCATTAACAGCCGCAGTTCTGACTGTAAAAACTGGATATCCTTCTGATGGTCTTCCTGTGTTAGGAACAACCGCTGAATCTTCCCAAACTTGATAGTTTTTAAAAGGAGCTACTCCTCTTTTGGGTAAACCTAATGGTGTCAATCTAAATACATCCCATTTCCCTAACCAAAATAATGTAAAAATCCATGCAAATATTATTGGTGCAATTACGAATAAAACTCTTAAGTCCATTTGAGTAGTGATTATAAATTTGATTATTATTTTGTCTCTTAAACTTAAATAAATTATTAAATCATTAACTTATATTTAAACAAAAGCTCTTAAAAACACTGATTCTAATCATTAGTAACATCAGGAAATGATTAATTTATTTAAGTAAAGTATATTTTTTGAATTTAGAGATTTGGATATTTTTTGTGATGTAGATTTTTAGTTAATTATAAAAACAAATTATGGAGACTTTTAAATTCTTACTTTTTGGATTTGCAGGAGTTAGTGTAGTTTTTTGGGTGGCAATAATAGCTTTATGGCATGCATACATGTTTCCAAGATTCTTCAATGAAGATAAAGGTTTAAATTCAGTAATTAATGAAGAAATTAGTTTTTCGAAGAACCCCATCTTAGGTAATCTAGTGAAGAGCAATAATTTCAGAAATAGAGATAAGTATTCAATGAAAAGTTTAGTTATAGCAGACTTTTCATCCCCAAGTAATGATTTCAAACTTAATAAACTCTATACAACAGTGATGATTGGAGTTTCTTTTGCTAGTTTTATTTTTCTTACTTATGGATTAAGCAGTTCAATAACAAAGATAAGTTAAATGGAATCTATATATTTAATTGTTTTTATTACTTGCTTTGTTTATTTAATTTTTGACTCATTCAAAAATATAAATATTAAATAGATTACTAATGTTTTTTACCAGCGAATAAAAATTTTCTTCTTATGTAAAAGAATACTAATGTAGTGATTATCATTACAGGTGGATGAAATGATATTGAATTTAAATAATCGTAGTAACTAAAGTCATCCATAAATTTTGTCTATAATTAATGAAACTATATAATAGATTTAAATAATTAACTGATTTATATAAATCATATGAAAGTATAAATTGAGAGTGGAAATTGTAAATAAACCTTGCTTATAAATAATCGAATTATCACTTAACTTGATTGTCTATCAATATTAAAAATGTAAATAAATTAGTTTTGAAAATATTTCTAAAGATATTTAATACTAAACTTCATTGATTAATTAATTAATTTTGAAACACTTTATTTCTTTTATTCCTTTTCTTTTTATGTCAATTCTTTCATTAGGTTGTTCTAATAAACCTACTGAAAAAGAAATGAAAATACCAATGCTATTTGATACGAAGGAACAGGCTGAAAAAGAAGCTTATAGGTTTGGGTGTGAAGGAGCCCATCAAATGGGAGATAAATGGATGCCGTGCAGTATGCATAAACATAACCATTAGAAAGGAGTAAATTTCCTCTTATTTTAGATAACTTTCAATCACTAAAAAGTTCGAATGAGGTTCGAATGGAATTTTCTGTAAAAAATAAAACCCTCGCTATGACAAGCAAAATGTATCTGGTTCCTTTTTCATTAGCCAGTAGTTAATATCAGTCATATCAATTAGTTTAGAGAAATTAGAGTTGCTGGTATGCTGCTGGTATGACATTTTGTTAACTTTTTCATGAGCCAGCCAAAATCCAAAGCATTTGATTCAGTTTATCGAAAATAATCAGCCGAAGAAAGTTTAGGAAAAATATAGAAACAGATAGCTATGGGTAAATCTTTCTTAATTAATATACTTAAAATTTTTTATTAAGTTCCAAGCCTCATTTGCTGTGTCCGCGTACTGAAAAATAGACAAATCATTCTCTCCAATCAAACCCATATCAGAAAGGAATTGAAAATTAATTACCTTTTCCCAGTAGCTTCTGCCAAATAAAATTATTGGAATATTCTTCTTCATCCCAGTCTGTCTTAATGTTAATAATTCAAATAATTCATCTAAAGTTCCAAATCCTCCAGGGAAAAAAACAGCAGCAGCAGATCTCATAACAAAATGAAATTTCCTCATTGCAAAATAATTAAATTTAAAACATAATCCTGGCGTAATAAAAGAATTAGGGTGTTGCTCATTGGGCAGGCTTATATTTAATCCAATCGATTTGCATCCAGCATCAAATGCTCCTCTATTAGCTGCTTCCATAATCCCGGGTCCACCGCCAGTAACTATTACGTGAGAATGAGGATTTCTCGTTTTGCTATCCAGCGAGATTAATTTAGATAATTCTCTTGCTTCAGAATAATAATTTGAGAGAGAGTGCAAATTTTTTAATCTCTCAATATTTATCTTTGAAGATTTAGATTTAGGATTACTTGAAAGAAGTTTTTCTGCATCATCTAGCCTTCTTTTGGATGTAATTTCTTCTGATATGTGTGCTCCTCCAAAGACAATAACGGTTGAAATTATATTTTCTTTTTCAATAACCTGCTCAGGCTTTGTAATCTCAAGGAGCATCCTCACCCCTCTCATTTCATCAGTATTCAATAAGTCAATATCTTCGTGAGCAAGTTTATAAGTACTAGATTTTAAAATTGCTTCTAAATTACTAGCAACTAATTCAACCTCGTTACTTCTTTCTTGTTCAAAATCACATTTAAACTTGTCATTCATATTATTCTCCATTTTGTTATTTTCTGTATAAATATTTTAAGCATTTTTCTTCAAGAGCGACAGCTAAAATCTTATTGTCTCCACTACTGTTACTAAGCTCTGAGGGTAATCTATCATTAGTCTCTTTTCTGCAAAATGCAACTTTTATTGTCCCCTCAGATTTATTATTAATTTTACGCCCGATGATAGATTACCTTTTTCTCGGAGACTATCTAATAATCTTGAAACTCTTCTAGCATTACGTCCCTTCTCTCAAGGATCCCGTTTGAATCTATCAACCTCTTCAACTACCTGAATTGGAATTACAACATTTTCATTTGCAAAATTAAGAGGTGACTCGGGATCATGTAATAAAACATTTGTATCAAGAACAATAACTCTTTTTTTCATGATTAAGGTCCTCTTTAAATTAAGTTTGAAGTGAGTTTCAGTTTTAATATCAATTTGAATTTGCAGTTTTTTTAACTAAAGGATTAAACATTAATCTTTTGATTTGATCATTTTCCCAAATCCAATAAACGGGAGGACTTTTTCTAGCCTTAATAAGGCTTAATTTGTTTAGTTTGTGAGGGATAAATTCTTTTTTGGGATCAAAAAATTTATCTCTGATAGGTTGATTTAAAACAATGCTCCCTTCTTTTCCCGAGATTGACCTGTGATAAGTTCCAATAGGAATTTCAAGTGCTCCCATAGATCTTTTTAGATAAATCACATGATGTGGCTCGTCCCAAGTTGGATTTATCAAAATAAATTTTCGCTCACCAGTAATAACTAAATTGTGATCAATTTGATGATTGTGCAAGTAGTACTGTTCATATTCAAATTCATCTGGAGGGGATATAGCCTCTCCTGAATGCATAACTACATCACAACCATTAGTTGACTCTATGCCCATATCAAAAAAAGTTACTTTAGGAGTTTCTCTGAAAATAGTTGTAGGGCAGAATTTTAATTTCATAATTCAACCTCTCTGCTAGTGGATTAACAAATTCGACTAGAATTTATATGCAAAAAATAATTATTTATTGATACTTAGTTGCAACAAACTAAACAATCTTCCTTATATGGATAATCTATACAACTTTGTTTTAGAATCTTTTCTAAAGTTTTCATTTTTCTGATGTGATCAAGATCTTGCATATCTTTTTTAGGAACAGTGAATTGCGTTTGTAGTTTCATTTTGCCCTCCAATTAATATTGTTTTTTGTAGCTATTCCAAGTTTGATTCATCCTTAATCCAAGATATGAAATTAAGATTGTCCAAAAAAGAATCTCTAAACTTAAATTAGTCATCTACTTTTCCTCCTTTTTTACTAACTAAGCTTTAGTACCGATTAAATATAAAAATCAAGCGTAAAAATACTTAAAAAGATCCCCTATTAATCACAATAAAGTTTGCAATGACTATTGGTAGGATGCGCTATGCATTCTTGATCCCAATATTTTTTTAATTCTTTTTTTGGTAATTGATAATTGAAGTCATGCATTCTCCACATGTCTGAAGTTGCATTTCTGAGAGCTGTGAACGGAGTAGTGATTTTCATAAAACCTCCTTAATCTCTACTTCTTAATTATCCTCCTTTTAACTTGAAATTAATAGAGTATTATTACCCGAGTATAAATGCATTGTTGTTATCAAGACTATCTTTCCCCATTCAATAGGAGTAGAAATAATTCAGGATTCAAAAGTACTTCATCGACTTTATGGATATTGAGGTGTGGATAGTTATTTTTGTTTTTATTCTAATTAGTCTTTAAAAAGTGTGGACGAGGTGTGGACGGAATTTATTTTATTTATAAATTAGATATATGCAAGATTAGTTTTTTGTATTTAAAAAAATTAAAAATTGAACAGTTTTGAAATTGTATAAATTTTTAAAAAGAAATTATCAGCAAATACTTAGATTTTTTGTATCTGGAGTGATTGCATCAGGTTTTAATTTTATATCTTATTGGGCTTTATATCTGATTTTTAAAAATTTATTTTTTGCTTCCATATCTGGTTATTGCATAGGAATACTAATTTCTTTTATTTTTGCGAAATCATGGGTTTTCAACAATATTCCTAGTCAACCTTTAGTAAAATCTTTTTCTTTTTTTTGCTTAATTTATTTATTCGGAGGAATAGAAATGTCATTAGTAATTTTTTTTATTAATAGATTAATAGATAACTATAAAATTGCTTGGTTATTTGGAGCTTTGATTGGATCGTTAAATAACTACTTAGGATCTAAATACTTTTCATTTAAGAAATGATTTTATTGCACAAATAAATTATGTTTCAGAATTCACTTCTTTAAACAAATATAGATAAACTTAAAAACTTTCTTCAACAACAAATATCAAGACATAATTAAATTTAAATATCTGAAACTAAATAAATGAGACATACTTTGAGAAGTTTAAAGCCATCAATCCACCTTGATATATTTGGAGCTCCTGATTTTCTGGCATAGTACCTAACTGGATAATTAAGTATTTTTATGTTGTTATTAGCTGCTTCAAAGATGATTGTAAAATCACCAAATGGATCAGATTCGGAATCCCAACTTCCATTTTTCTTCATAAGATTAAAAAACTTCCTTGAAAATACTTTTGTTCCACAAAGAGAATCAGATACTTGCTTATTAATAAGGATTGATATCAATATTGCAAAACATCTATTGCCAATATAGTTTGCCCATCGCATTGCATTTTCTTCCATAGGAAAAGTTGTACGAGAGCAATTAATTAGTATGTTTTCATTTTTTTTTGACTCCAATATTGCTGCAATACTATCGTCAATATCTACGGTAAAGTCACTATCTACTATTGCAAGTGTTCCCCCTGAAGAAATATTGCAGCCCTCAACAACTGCATTCTTCTTGCCTTTACCACTTTGTTTAAAAAGAAAAATTTTTAAAGAATTAGAGAAATTTGCTTTTAAATCTTCTAGCATACTGTAAGTATTATCCCTGCTATTACCTTCGACAAAAATAATTTCAAGGTTATTAGACATTTCTTTGAATTTATTTAGTGCTTTTATGAAAAGTTCCTTATTGCCTTCTTCGTTTCTTGCAGGAATAATTATTGAAATTAATTGCTCAGAATTATTTTCAATATATCTATAAAAAGATATCTCAAGTTCATAGGCTAAATGTTTGATTATTGGTAATTTACGAAAAATATTTTTTAATGTTTGTGGGAATATTTGTGTCGGTAAAGGAGTTAATTTTTTTGCTTTCCATCTTATTGACCTATAGTTATAAATTTCTGCTAAAGATTCGATATCACATAATGTAATCCTTGGTCTATTTGTGGTCTTTTTAAAAATTCTAGAATCTAATCTTAACCATCTTGTGAATGGTTCCCAAGTGTTACCTCTTACTTTTATGGAAATAAATTTGTTTTTATCTTTGAATAATTCGTGGAGTTGATTATTTGTTAAACTCCAAGTTTTAAAAGACTGCATTAACCTATATATTTTATAAAACAAATCATATTATAGGTAAATTACCTTTTTAATATCAATCTCCAGGGTTTTAAATTATTATGTTTATATAAAATCTCGTAAGGGATATATTCGATTCTCTTATCTAAAGTTTCGCTAGACCAAGCTAATTCTCCTGGATTTAATTCATCAATACTATTTACCCCTTCTCCAAGATTAGGAGTTAATATAGATATTCTGATAATTTTTGAGTTTGAATCTGTATTATTTATTCCACTCTTATCAACTTTAATATTTTGATTTTTGACAATATCGAGAGATGAAACGTATTCCATAGTTTCTCTTAATTCTCTTGATCTATCAGTGAATAATCCTGATCCTAGGAGAAATGAAGTAAGTAAATAAGGTCCAATTATCAGAATTATTAAAACATTTTTGAAATTAGTTTTATTCTCTAGAAATGACCAACTTAAGCCAAATAAAATCAATCCTATAAACAGATATGTATTTTCCTTAAAGTTAAGACTAGTGATCTTTTTAAAGAAAAAATAGTATGAGCAAGCTATAGAAATTAAAAATAGTGGAATTATTTTTGAAGTGATAAAAATAAAAATTGACTTATAAAGTTTAGAGTTAAATAAATATTTGATACCCAAAAAACTATTTAGAGTCAATATTGAGGAGATTTGTAGGGGGTAGTATGGTGTTTTTGTAGAAAAAAGGCTAATTGTGAGTATGAAAGTTAAAGGAAAAAAAATTAGGATGAATCTCTGATCTTTATTGTCTGATCTATGAAAAATTATTCCAATTATTGAGAAAATACTCCATGGTAAGAATGTTATTGGGATGTTCCAAAAATAATAATAGAAAGGATTGGAAAAGTTATTTTTATTTGAGAGATTTGAGAATTTCTCAAATAAATGAAAAATAATATTCTGATTTAAATATTGGTCTATAGATATAGTCCAACTTAAATAAGGAATAAACCCTATTAGTAATCCCAACCAGAAGAATTTTGTTAGGAATAAGTTTTTTTTGATAAATAAATATGGCAATAAAGATATTAGAGGTGCAGCAACTAGAAAAGTTTTCATCATAAAAGCTAAACCAATCCAAATTCCAAAAAGTAAAATATAGAGTTTGTTATTCCTGCTTTTAATTTTTGCTAGTGAAAATATCCCAATAGTTACTAAACAGGAAAAAATAATATCCTGAGTAGCCAAGTGGGAATAATCAAACCACAAATAAGTAGTTGAAAGTATGAGAGGAGATACAAATGCATATTTTTTATCAATTAATTCTTCATGCAATTTATAAGTTATAAATAACATTACTATTGCAGCTATAGTTGTTGGTAAATATGCCCAAAATATATTTCTTCCAAAGATATCTTGGGATTTTGCGATTAAAAACTGCAATCCTATAGTTCTATCCAATGTATAGTTGTCAAACCACAAAGGTATAGTCCAATTACCCTTATCTAGTATCCACCTTGCTTGAAGTGCGTAAAATCCCTCGTCATAAGCTATGTAACTTCTTTTGCCAAAATAAAAAATTATAGGAATAAAAATAAATAGTTTTAAAAAAAATTTGAATTTTAAGATTATGTTGATCATTTATTCTTAAATCAGATTAATTATTTCGTTAATCTTACTTTAATTAATCCTATTTAGGATATTTAAAGTTTCTCTTCCTAGCTCTCATATTTATTATTGGGCTTTGATAATTACTGGACTTATAGTTTGTTTTCTAGGTCTTCTTATAGTTCAATATACCGAGCTTATAATATTCCCTTAGTTCTTTAGCTTCTAATATTGTTATCCAAATTTACGATATAAAAAATAGTTCCAAATGCAAATTGGATAAAAGAACTGATCTAATTAAATAAAGTTTGGGTAAATTCTTCTGATCTGAAGTTATTATCCATCAAATTATCTATTTGGTACACTAAGAAGTGGAACTATCGAGTTGTTTATTGGATAAAGAGCTTGTAAGTTTTTTGCTTCTTTAATAATTCAGGCTTGAATAACCAATATTATTTCTAGGTTTAGTTAAATAAATAATTAGATTTAAAACATAATTAGGCGGCAATTTTAATGGCTTCAAAAGTAACAAATCCATTCCTTGAGTTATATTAAATCTTATAGCTTCAATAAAAAAGAAGGTTCTCATCTAATTATTCTTCGTAGACTGTCAATTATTAAAATTGTATAAAAGTGTTGAATTAAAAACTAAGTATTTTCTTTAAATAATAAAAATCTAGTATTAAGTTATTAATTTATATGATTATGGAAATAACTTTAAAAAAAGAAACTTTATTAGGTTTAGAAACTTACGATGTTCTAGGTTTTAATTCCGAAGAGGAACTTGAATTAGAGATCTCAAAACTTATTAAAATTAGACCTGAATTTGAAAATAATTTAAATTAAAGTTATAGAGTTTCAAATAGTAATCTTTTCATTCCCTTTATTCGCTTTCCATTATTTCAGCACGATTAGAACAGACATTAACGCTAAACCACTCCATTGCCGACCAAGTACTTGCTTGGTAAGTACCAGCAGCAATGCTTACAAAACAATCATTTTCATACCAACTTCGATAACTTGGTTTTACTCCAGTTCCTTTTAATCGATTTTCTAAACCTTTTCCATATTTTTGGATGACAATATTTATAGCTTCATACTCGATTTCTCTGTGCCTTTCATTAGCAAAAGATCCAAAAGGTATTAAAAAAAAGAGTGATGCAAATGCTAAGAGTTTCATCTAATCTGAGACCCAACTTGTGATTTTTGTTGTGCTATATATATGACCTCCCGCTTCAATATTCTTTATTGTTTCTGGATCTGAAAATACATGCTTAGCTAAACCTTCTTCAGCTTGATGAATAACAATAACTTCTTTAGGATTAATTAAACTTTTGCCGCGATAGAGAGGAGTTAGTCCTACTTTTTTATGAAAAGCATCTATCTCAGGACTATCAAAGATTTTTACCCAATCTTCAAATGTATTTGAAAGTTTAAATGTGAAAACAGTAGTTTCAATATTCATAAAAGAAAGTACATAATTGCTACTCATTTTAGATCGCCTGTCAATCAATATTAGACTACATCATCTCGTAGCGATCGAATTTAGTTTTTAACTTTACTGCTTTATGAATTAGTCCCACAGCTTCTTTTCTTCCACTAGCTTGTTGCGCCTGGCGCATTAAGTCAGCATATTTTTTGTTTAGTTTTTTATTGGTTTATTTTTTTCTTTTCATATACACAGTCTTAATAAGTGATTTTCTTTCTTTTCGTTTGCTCTATTGGATATTTCAAATAACTTATTTATTAGAAGGTATTTAACTCTTGGAGTTTGTATTCTTTTTAAGAAGTTCTTTAGCTTGGTCAATATTGCTATCTATTATTATCTATTCCTGAGATTTAAGATTTATAAAATGAACTACAAAATAAATTCTTTTGAAATGATTCTCAACTGATTTATATTAAGGTTCTTTAAATAGTTAGTTGTATCAAATTTGTTCTCATAAGATTCTAGATCCTTAATCTGAAAAATCATACTGTTTGATATTAGATCAATTAAATGTTCTTTATCCATACTTAACTTATAAGTCTTATGTAAAGTTAATTACTAATAGGTCTTTAATTCAACATATAAGTATTAATACTTAAGCACAAAAGGATTTAGTAATTTTTTAATTATTTTGTTCATATTTTCCGAGTATTTTGATTTGATAAATTCCTATTTGAAGGATTAAATCTAAGTTTATTTCTGAAATTCGCATCTCCCCAATAGTGATCTTCGTAAAATGAAAAAACAGACATAGCTACGCCAGCTGTTAGTAGCCCCCCCATAATCAAAACAAGATATATAAGGTAAGCTGAAGGTACCCAATTACTAATTCCAAAAATAATTACACAAGTCATAATGTTTAGAAAGATTAGAATTTTATATAACTATTTTCGCTATTTAAAATAGTTTTTACTACCTGAAAGAAATACCCAATTTATAAGAACTTAGAATCTTGATTTTTCATTTAACTATTAATGATAATGGCATTGATGATTATTTTTCTTTATTTACGTATAATATCAATGAAATTATTATTTAAGTTTTGGTTGATTTATCTAAGCTTAAAAATCTTTCACCTTTATATTCTTATTGGCATTCAGAACAAAATGATCTAGATGAAAAGAATAGGTTATTAATTGCTAATAAAGATAGTCCAGCTTTATATCTGTTTGAGAAAGAACCTTATAAGTGGGAGATATTATTTCAAAGCATTATAAGAGAAATAATAAACGGAGATTTATCTGGATTGAGAGGCTTACAAGTGCTTTTAAGTAGTCTTTCTATTGAAGTAAGAAAAAAAGTTTTAAAGGATTTACTGTTAAATAAAATTATTAATAAGGATTGTTTTGTACAACTTAAAAAGCCAATTGATATTAAGTCAGAAACAAAAAGTAATTTTTTTAGATTTCTAAGAATCTTATTGGCTATATTTACAAATCCTTATGGTATTGAATTAAGAAGAAAAAAAAATCATATTTATGAGAAAACTGGATTTTTATTTAAATATTTAAAGAATTTATATTCCAAATAAATATTTGTATCAGACACTTAAACTTATTGGTAATAATTGATATTTTTAAAAGATCTTTATTTAATTAAAATTTATTATGGCTAAAAAAGAAGGAAATGAACTTGCGACGGTTAAGGTTTATTTAAATACCAGCATAATTGCTACTTTATTAGGAGTTGGCTTTATGGCATCGACATTGATTTTTGGTGTACTTTTTATAGTTCTAAAATAGAAAGCTATATTAGTTTGGTTTAGTAAGAATATATCGACTTTTAATTTTTAAATAAGTAATTAATACATTGCATTAACCAGAACTTTCATACTATCTTCTTTATCAGTTTTGAATATAATGATTAAAAATCACTTGGATAATAACGAAAACAAAAAAGATCAGTTACTTAAACTAACCGTCAGAATATTACGGCAAGAAGCAAAGAAATTATCGATCCCTTTGTATAGTCGAAAAAACAAGGCATTATTGGTTGACTTAATAATTAAATATCAAAAGAAAGCTTTAATTGAAAACCAAATTAATAAGGATAGAGAATTATATGATGATAAAAATTGTAAAGATAATTCAGAAGGTTCGAAAAATATAATTTCTGATGAAGATTCAAAATTGAAAAGTTTAGTTGCTAAATCATTCCCCGATTCAAAATTGAAAAGATTATTATCTAAGTCATTCCCAGAAAAAAAAATAACCGTAACAGATAATAAAGATGGATCTCAAACAATTCTTATAAACTAATTTTATAAAAAATTTGGATAAAGTTTTAGAGAAATTATGATACTTTATATCCTTTGTAAGATCAGCCATGACTCTTCATACATTTAATCTATCTGCATATTCTCTTAAAATCTCAGCCATCTTTTGAGGTGGAATTTCTTGTTAATATTCTCTACGTAAATCAAATAATTTGTCTAAGAAATCTTTAATTGAAGAGGACATGAAAATTAGCGTTTCATTTTAAAAGTAAAGTATGCAAACCCACCAAGCAATAAAAGACTCACAACCCCATAATTAATCGCTATGCCGTACATATATACGTCATTTATTTATAAAGACATAGGCAGAATATAAATAAACTAAGAAAACTCCAATAGCAATGAAACTTCCATAAATAAGAAAGTTCCAAAATCTATATAATTTAGGTTTTTTAAATTCTTTTTCTTCTTCTTTAGTAATCATTTATTTTTTTTCTTTTCTGGCAGCATTACCTTTTGCTCTTAATACCAAAGTTATCGTAAGGGCAGAGCTTAATATCACAGCATCAATTAACAGGTGCGGGGAAATATTCATCAGCTGAAAAGAGAAATAAGAAGAGTCATTATCTTTTCAGCAATAAATCTATTAAACATTAAAAAAGAGGGTTTATCTTTCTAAGTTTAGATCGACTGTCAATCACTGTCTATTTTAGCTTTTTAGTTTCTCTTTAAAAAAAGAGTATTTTATTTAGCCAGAGCAAGAGAAGGCACCGGCAAGAATATTTTTAAAAATTGGTGCTTGACCCAAGGCATACAAAAAGAAAGTTGATGATGTGAGAGTAATAGCTATTTTAGAAGCCCTATTAACTTTCAAATTTGAGACTTTTGCAAATGCAGAGTTCATTTTTTTATTAATTTACTAAAAGTATATTAGCTGAATAGTTAAAATGTTCAGCATCAATATTTACCAAAGAATAATTTTATTGCTCCTTTTTCTCAGCTTGAATTTTTAGTAGTTCAAATTCTTTTTTAGAAACTATTCTGATCTTGTATGCTGGATATCTTTTCTCCCACCATTTATTGATCGAAATAGCTACTCCTTCTAAATTTTGGGTACAAATATTCACCCATAAAATCTTAGTTTCAACTTCTTTGTAGAATTCCTAACTTGTAGGGGAAGCCATTAAAAATCGCAAATGAAAAAATTTATAATTGTTGAAAAAATTCTATAAATTTAGGTATATGCTCCATAAGCTAAAACTTTTGTTTTTTTAATAAGGGGATTTAGTTGAAGATATAGGGTTTTTATTAAGTGTTAATGAAAAACTTTACACAAAAGATTTACATCACTTTTACCTTCTAGGAAAGTATTATTTTTATTTTAGAGCGAGTTTCAATTAAAAAATATCTCCGCAAAGAAGGGGCCAAAAATTGACCCCTCTTGGTGAAACTCTTCCAAAGAAACACCATTAAAATTTTACTCTGAAAGTTGCAAAGTTAAACAAATTAACAAAAGCAAGATTAACAATTTATGCGGCCTTTTTAAAAGGGTTCATATTCTTTAAAAATTTATTACTACTGCGGTTACTCATTTTTCTATATCTTTGATTTATATCCAGGATATATTTCCTAGCTTTCTTGTCACTTTCAATTTTCTTTTTTTGAAGACGTAAAGCCCTTAAATCTTCTATTGACATGAGGCCATCATCTTCGCTGAAATTTAAATGATCAAATTGCATCAGTTTAAGAAATTAAGTTTCTTCTTTAAGTGCAAGATTAACAACCTTATCTTTATTTGCAATAGAGATAATTAACCAACTTAACTAAAATTAGTTATTCAATGTTCAGAAAGCTATGAATTTAAATATTTAAACTTAAAAAAAACTTTTGATTGAATTAGATGGAACTTCTACAGATACAAATGATTCTCCATAATGAGATTCGGCTGATCTTATTAGTAACAAGTAAAAGAAATTTACTAAAGCTTTCTCCACGAGGATTTAGTAACTAATTTAAATAAACTCATAATTTTTGTAATAGCAATATACAAAATAAATTTATTAAGCAATCAAGATATTTATCTTATAAAGCATAGTTGCATATTAATTAAGAAAAATTTGCACTCTCAGCCTCAGGCAGCGGAATAAATCCCTGTGGAGTATTGGACTTTATGCCTCTATATTTTTTTTGGCAAAAGAAATATAGCACTGCAAGTTAACTAGATCACCAATTATTATATTTGATTCTGAATTAGCCTTTTTGGGTTAATTGATCAAGAGTATCTGAGCATATGTTAGTGTTTTTTATTGTAGAAATTTGCTACAAAACTTTTGTTATATCAAAGGATTCAGTATTTTCGCTCTTTGATATATTCATTCTTAAAATAATATTATTATTGATGCCTAAAGAGGGTTTAATTTTTTTAAACTACTTAAGAGAAGAATCGATATTCTCAATGCAGAGTCTGAATTAAAATTTATATTGGAAAATAAATAATGGGATTCCCACATTGCCCTATTTGTGTAGTTCTAGCATTTGTTTCGGTTTTTATGGGAGTTACTCATAGTGATATGTTCTAAATTCTCGTTAGGGAGTTTGTGAGAGCAGAATCTAATTTTAAATTGAAGTATAGTTTCTATTAATTGTTGACAACTAAGTATAAATACTTTATAAATAGATTGTAGTGAATCCTACAAAATCGTCCGATCTACTATCTGATAGACCGCAGTATGACTCAAGCCATAGGACGGGGACTTGAGCAAGTTCAGGAGCTGCATCATGGTAAACATGTATTTCAATGGAAAATCATTCGTATATTGTAGAAAACAAGAAGAAAGGATTATAAAGCTTACTTATAGAGGATCTATTTACTTCAAATAAGATTTCTAATTTCTTTTTTAAAAAGTTTAGACATTTTTTAAAGTTTTTGAACTCAGTATTTATTAATACGTTATAAGAAAAACTTATTGTGAAGATATTTTTTTCCTATTGAAAAATTCATATATTCGTATATTTAGTAACGAGAAATTAATTTTAAAATAATTAATTTGTAATTAGATTTTTAAAGAATTATGCAACCTATTTCTGAAGAGCTTTACAAAAAAATAGTTGAGACTTCTAAAAAATGACTAAGTTACTAATTGCTTTATTAGCTTTAGATATAGGAGTTAGTCTTTCTAAAGTTTATCTTTTTACCTGAAAATTAAATTACCTAGCTAAAAAGAAGTAATTTTTTTCTAAAAAAGATATTAGACATTCGTTATTATTTTTCATTTTTATTTTACAAAATAAATAATTAACCCAACAAAAGAGGTACCTACAAGTAGTAGGACCATTAAAAGGGCTATTAACTTTGCTAATCCCATAAAGATAAATCCGAATTTCCTGTAGATCTTTGCATCCAGTGAATTTTCCAAACATTATTTACTTTTTTAAAAATAGATGTAACTGTTGGTAAGTCATCATTAGGTGTCCCTTTGTAAGTAAATTTTGAACCTAGTGTAAAAATGCACATTATTATATTTTCACTTAAAAATTCTAATCGGTGAATTTTTGTTATTTCTGCCTTTTCTTGAACTATATCACCAGAAATCATTTGTTCAAATCCTGCTGCATCTATAGGATTACCACTTGGTCTAATGAATAAAAAATCTGAAGTTGCATTTTTAAGAAAAAAAGAAGCCATTTTTTCTGGATTGGCAAACTCATTTAATAATGAAATTATTGTTTCTTTATCATTCATAAAAAATAAGGGAGGTATTCTTTTAAGTTTAGATGAACTATTGAAAATATCCTAGTCTTAACTGGGATGATTTTAAGAAAAATTCGTTAGTATATTTAAAAAATCTGATTTGTAATGCAAACTTTAGTGAATTCATTTAACAAACTATTACCTGTTGGTAAAAAGGTCAAGAAATATTTGCCTTTTTTTATTGGATTTAAATTACTTACATTTACTGGCTTTCTTACTTATATAATGAATCGTTAATTCATATTTCTTTAACAAAAAAATTTAATTTAATTTAGATCTAGTGAATAAAGAAGAACGGATAAAAAGATTTAAGTCTATGTCTAGTATGCAAAGACAGAAATTAATATTAAAGAAGATGAAAGAAAGAGGAATAGAGGTAGGGAGTGGAATTCCTAATAAAAAATATGATAGTGAAGAGGTTTATGAATTAATTCATATTGTAAAATGCTTCCCAGAATTAAGAGAAAAAAAATAAAAAATATTTGGATTTCTTTAATTAAGTTTTATTTTGGTTCTCTTAATGCAGCAATAATTAATCCACCTATCAATCCGAGATTCATAAGCACCGCTCTTTGATGAAAAGGGAATACATGAAATATTATTGTTGTTGTAATTAGAAAAAGTAATAAAAATACTGAACCGATCTTTTGATTTTCTCCAAATAAAAAAAATACCGAACCAAAGATAAGACATATAATTGCTACTATTAGAAGAATAGATGAAATTGGTTCAGGAATACCTTTTGTAGAGATATATTCAACTGTTTTTCCAAAACTATTGATTTTACTTGGTATGGCTGAAAAACATATTGCACTGATTGATAATCTTGAAAAAAAATCTAAAAAAGATTTGATACTTTTATTTTTAAAAATAAAATTTTTATAACTTCATTAGAAGAAAAATATTTTTTAAAGATAAATACTTTATAAGTCATTAAAACTGTTGTATTTTTTTTAAAAAAACTTAGCTCAATTAATAGTATTCTATTTATTTAATGATAATCTTCAAAAAAAAATTAATAACACTTTTTGAATTTTATTTTGATGCAATAATATATATAAATCTAATTAAGAATGTTTAAGAATTTACTTTTAACTTTTTTCTTATTTTTTAGTTCTTTAATAACTATTTATCCTTCAAAAAAAGAAAATACTAATTTAATTGATTATTGTTATTCTCTTGAAAAGATACTTTCTAGAAATTCAGTAGAAAAAAGTAAAAATGTTTCAAAGAAGTATAGGACTTTTGCGAAAGATCTTACTTTGTTTAGTACTAACAAAACTAAAGGAGCCTTAGTTAATAAGATGATTAATCAATATAAAACCTCCAAAAAATCATTTATTATTTCCTTTGTGCCTAATAAATTTTATTGTTTAGCAGGATATTGGATTGAGGAGGTAAATCCTGGAACCTTTCAATCTATTTTATATGAGAAAAGTAAACAAAGAATTAATCAATATAAGGACATGAAAAAAGAGGTCGATGATTTTATTAAAGATATTAATTCAGAATATAAATCTATAAAAAAAGATATTAATGGTCTCTTTTAGAAAATTAAAAAACTTTTTCTAGTATTAATGTTTTATTTGTTATGTTTGATTCATTTTTTCTAGATTGCGAAATAAAAAACAATAGAAATACAAAAATTAATACAAAGCCAATAATTGATAAAGAATAAATTAATTTTTTTGTGATATTAAATTTAAGTTTGCTTTTGGTAAGTTTTTGTAAGAACCAGAATTTCTTATTTGATACTAAATTATATTTTTCTGAAGTTTTTTCAAGAAAATTATTAGTAATTAGTTCTTTTTTATTTACTGTTATGTCTGATTGAAAGTTATTTTCAGAGGCCCCAATTTTGTAATTCGATTGCTCATAAAAAAAATCATGTATATTTGAAAAAGACTTTATTTTTTTATTTTTAACATCAAGTTTGGTTTTTTCTAAATCTTCATCAAACCATTCGTCATAGACTATAAAGTTGGGCTTGGCAAAATAAGACAAAATTTTATTATAAAAAAGTACAATAAAAAGATAAATTAAATAAAAAAAAAGAAGTTATTATTGTTGGTAAATTTCATAAATCATGTTTATAAATCATGATTAATTGTCAATGCCTTATTTAAGGTAATTTTACAAAATTATTAGCTTATAATAATTTCGTTTTACTATTTATTTATTTATTTATTTATTTATTTAGTTTCTGGATAATTTATCATTTGGATTTTCTTCTTCCACCAAAGGAATTTTCTTTATTTTTAGAAATAATATTCCAACATTCTTTACTAGAAAAATCCATTCCGAATGAATTACACATTTAACCCTGTATTAAATTTTATCTTGGTTATAAAACAAATAACATTTTTTTCATTTATTTGAAATTTTGATAAAGAAATTTTTGTAAAGAATAATCTTAATTTAATATCATTCACAAATAGTTTGTTTCTTGACGTCATAAATATGCACTCCCCATATTCTTTTGCAAAGCAGAGTTCATGTTGAGCTAAAATATTTTTAATTGATTAATAATAAAATTCCAATTTTTACTAATTATAATTTTTAGTTAACTTTATTACTTTTATAAAATTTGTTTAAAAACTTTATTTAGCTTTAATTAAATAAAAAATAAAATCATACATTTAAATTAGAACTTTAAAAAGAAACTCGCGGATATTAATTAATTAACTTTAGTATAGATTTGTTAGTTTTAATCTTATGAACATTTATTTATTCTGGATATTATTTTTAGCCCTACTGTCAATTGTTCCCTTTATGATTATTAAGGGTAGAAAAGATGATGCGCCCAAAAATCAGACTTCACCAAAAGTTAAAGCAAAGAAAAAAGGTTGGTTTAATTAAGGAAATCTCTGCTTTAAGAAAAATTATTTGCAAGGTAAATCTTCCTAATTTAAATTAAAGTCTCAACAGAACTTATTTATTAAAAGTGCAAACATCAGAAAAAAGATTTCTTTATTTGGTTGTTCTTGGTGGCAGAGCAAATAAAGCTAATATTGAGTTACATGATGTGAGGTGGGTGGTTGGTTCTAAAATTGAGGATACTTACGATACTTTAAGAAAGGATTGGTTTGGATCTCTTAAAGGTTTGCATATTGATAGTTATAAAAAAATAAAATATATAGACGGCCATAAGATAAATTTAAAAAATTTTGAAAATGATAAAAATAAAAAAAAGCAATTAGTTAATATAACCAAGCATCAAAAAAATTTATGGTTTGTCAATATTGGAGGCTACGATCCAAGCTCTATGCAAGAAAAACATGAGTTTGGATTAGTTATAGCTTCGAATAAATTAGATGCAAAAAATAGAGCTAAATCTAAATGGCTTATTGGCTGTGAAAAAAAGCATAAAGATGATATTGCTTCTCTAGAAATGTTATTTAGTTGTGATGATTGTGAACTAATAAAAAAAATAGATAATTGGGAAATAGAATTAATCCCAGATAATAATTATTTTGATGAAAACAATCATCCTGATTGGTATGGATATCAAAAAATAGATGGTAAATAGAAAAATTTGCTAAATAATTATATTCTTATTTATGTTCTTAAAATATTAAAATGAATTTGATTTTCTAAATAAATAAATCCCACCTCCTAGAGAAATCAAGACAGGTAACCATGCAGCAAAAATTGGAGGTAAAATACCTTTTACTCCGAATGAACTAAATATAAATGACATTACATAATAAATTAATATAAGAACCACGCTCAATCCAAATCCCTGACTTTTTGAAGATCTTAAATTAGACTTAGATCCCAGACTGCTTCCTATTAAACCAAATACCAAGCATGCAAAAGGTAGAGTAAATTTTTCTTGAATGCGGACTTTAATTCTTCTTACCTCCTTCAAGTTGCCAGTTTTTTTATAAATCTTTTCTGCTTGTATAGCCTGCTTTAAAGTCATTTCAGTGGCATCTTTAGGAACTTTTGCTAGCTCCATAGGCCCTTCCACAAATGGATATGTGTATTCTTTAAATTGAATATTTGTAGTCTGTCCGCTTGGAGCAATTGATACAATACTACCTTCATTAAATATCCAAGAAGAGTTTTTTTTGTCAAATCTTCCAGTCTTTGCCTTTAAGATTTGTTGAAAATCTTCTCTTGAAAAATCTAATACTGTAACACCCTTCATAATGTTGTTTTCATACCATGAAGCATAAAATATATGAGTAAGAAAAGTATTTATTTTTGTTGGTTTTTTATTTGATGCATTTATCCTAGATCCATATCTTGAAAACATAATATTATCTTTTCCTTGTTCGCCGCTAAAAGAACTTCCTATTCCAGCTCTTAATGTCGTTTCTGCCATTTTATTACTTGCAGGAACTAAATTATCGTTAAAGTAAAAAGTTAATCCTGTCATAAATATTGAAAGAGCAATAGCTGGAGAAATAATTCTTGAAGTTTTTATACCCAAAGATTTCAATGCTAGCAATTCAGAATTACTTGATAATTTTCCATAGGCTAATAATGTCGAAAGTAAAACTGCCATAGGGAATGATAAGACTAAAAAACTGGGCAAACTAAAAAAAAGAACTTTTAAAGCTAAAAATAAAGGTAAACCAAATTCAACAATTTTTCTTATGAGATCGAACATTACCCCAACAGATAATGAAATAACAGTAAAAGCAGAAATTGCAAATATCATTGGAGGTATAATTTGACCTAATAACCATCTATCTATTAAAGGTATTGAATACCAAGGAGTAATTATTTTATTAATAGTTTTTTTAATGAGTAATTGATTTAAAAGTTTCAAAAGGATTTTATTTAATTTGTACTGTCTATTCTTCCATTATAAAATATCAATGTTTTAGAAACCAATATCAACTTTGGATAAGAAGAATATTTTTTTACTACTTGCAGTAAAAAAAAAAATTTGGTTTCTTAAAAGAAAGATGAAAAGCATGAAAAATAAAAATTTAATAAACGAATGTAAATGCTTACACTGCCAACAAAAATTAGATCAAATTAATAATTCGAAATTATATTGGGATAAATTAATTTTAAGAAACAAGTAAACCGATTGTCTTTTATAAACCCTCTAAAATTAAAAAATAATATTAAACTAGCTATTTTGAAATCTATTATTTATAGATAAAAATAAATTTTTTCTATCTTTTGTATTGATCATTGCATTGATCCTCTTTTAAACTAATTTAATTACTTAACCTTTTGATTTTTTTTGTAGATCATATTTTCTCGATTTAAAAGAAAAACGATAATAAAGATACAAGAAGGAATGAGAATAAAATCAAAAGACATACATTTTGTTTGTTCTATTTTCTATTTAGCAAATAAAAAAAATTTTGACATTAGTTTCTCGTCTTTCAGATTTTACGCAATAGGCAAAAGATTATTTAATTGTTTAGTATATTTGCTTGCTTTTGAAATTGAAAGAGCTTGCAAGTATCCCACAGGCAAGCTCATGACGACCTAGTTAAATACAGACTTTCTGAAGTTAACCAGCTAAGCACTTCCTAAATGCTAAATATATTTTACTAAGTAAAATTACTTACTGTGAGTATAAATGCTTATTTTTGGTAATTTATCCAGTAAATTGGTTAAGAAAAAAATAATTAAATTATTTTCAAGTAAACAATTTTATAGGCAAAAATGTCACATATTGACG
>QCKZ01000015.1 GCA_003214975.1 Prochlorococcus sp. AG-412-C21 | reverse complement strand
AAGATTTTGTGATAGGTTGCTAGTAATGAATCAAGGAATGATAGTTGATGAAGGAGAAAGTTCTACAATATTTACTAAAACTAAAAACACGTATACAAAATCTCTTATCAATTCTTCTTTAAATCTTATTTAACTTTAAGAACGTTTAGTAATTTTCTAAAATCTAATGGCAATTCTGCTTCAAAAATCATTTCTTTACCATTCATTGGATGTATAAGACCAAGCTTAATAGCGTGTAACGCTTGGCCCTCCAATTTACATGGAAGTTTTTTACATCTTCCATACAATGGATCACCGACAATTGGATGATTAATGTGGGCGCAATGAACTCTTATTTGATGCGTTCGCCCCGTATCTAATTTGAAACTCATTAATGAGTAATTGCCCAATCTTTCTTTTAACTTCCAATAGGTACATGCATACCTTCCTGAAGTTTCTTCAACTACTGTATATTTCAATCTATTTAATCTATCTCTGCCAATGTTCCCTACTATTTGACCTTCTTCAGAATTAGGAGCTCCATGAATTACTGCAATATACTCTCGGGAAGCTATCTTTTCTTTTATTTGCTTTTGGAGATTTACTAGTGCCTCTTGGCTTTTTGCTACGACCATACATCCAGAGGTATCTTTATCTAATCTGTGTACAATACCTGGTCGTAGTTTTCCATTAATTCCAGGTAGATCATTACAGTGAAAAAGTAATCCATTTACTAAAGTTCCTGATTTGTGTCCCGGCGCTGGATGAACAATTAATCCTGATTGCTTATTGATTACTATGATATGCTCGTCTTCAAAAAGGATTTTTAAATCCATTTTTTCAGGTTTTAAGTATATAAGAGGTTCTGGAGGTGGCATCCAGATTTGAACATTATCGCCGTTTTTTAGTGGAGTTTTGGCTTTCGCAGTCTTGTAGTTTACAAGTACTAAACCTGAATTGATAAAATGTTGAATTCTTGCTCTACTTTGTTCTGGCCTTTTACTTACCAACCATCTGTCTAGTCTCATAGGAAGAGGTAGGTCATAAATAATTTCTATAAGTTCACCTTCTCCAATGCCGAAAGAATCTTTATTATTTAATTCCATTGTGGGACTTCTAAAGCAATTTTACCAAGCATTTGATTTCGATAATCTTCCAATAATTTATGAGACATTCTTCTTTTATCGCCTGAGGTATGTTTTGAAGCTGCTTCATTGATCCAATTAGTAGGACTCTCAAAGCCTTTTGAAATATCAACTCCGTATCTATTAGATATTTGTTTTACTGAGATGTTCGCATCCTTATCTTTGTTGAGAGTGGATATAATTCTGATAAATTCAATTGCGACACTTTCAATTTCATAAGCAGCTTCTCCAATATCGTCACAGAGTGCAAGATTAAGTGCTGATTTTTGATCTTCTAAATTAGGAGGTATAACACCAGGAGCATCTAGCAGATCTATCCCAATATCTAATTTTATCCATCGTAAATTGCGAGTCACGCCGGCTTTCCTAGCACTATCGACAACTCTTTTTTTTGCAATTCTATTTATTAATGCTGACTTGCCTACGTTTGGAAAACCAAGAGTGAGGGCTCTAATTGGCCTAATTCGCATTCCTCTGGAAAGTCTTCTATCGTCAATTGATGACCTGGATTCTATGGCGGATTTGCAAATTTCTTTAATACCTATACCTCGTTTAGCATCACACCAATGCGGATATTGATCTTTAGCATTAAACCATTTATTCCAATTAGTGACGGCATTAGGAGAGATCATGTCTGATCTATTTATAACAAGAATATGTTTTTTATTATTGATCCATTGATTTAAATGTGGATGCCCTGTTGACAAAGGAATTCTTGCATCTCTAACTTCTATAACTAAATCTACTTTATTGATAACTTCAGATAATTTTTTTTCTGCTTTCGCTATATGGCCTGGATACCATTGAATTTTGGGTATGTCCACTTCAATAAATCAAATAAAATTTTTGTATTCCTTTTAATTTTTATTAGTTTCAAAAGTATTTACTTCTAAATTTTAGTATAAATTTTATAACTAATAAATTTTTATGATAGTTAATTCTTAAAATTTATTAAGGCATAGGTAACAGTTACTACTTTTTAACCCAATAAGCTCAAATTAACGTTAGGGTCTTAAAATTAAAAATTAAGTTGTTTAATGTCAAAATTATCTCTTTCCAGTCTTGATAAGACACATTTAGAAGGAAAAAAAGTTCTTGTCAGAGTAGATTTTAATGTTCCATTAAATGAAGGTGGTCAGATAACTGACGATACGCGAATTAGAGCAGCGATTCCAACTATTGAATATCTTATTAATAACTCTGCAAAAGTTATCCTAGCTGCCCATTTTGGAAGACCAAAGGGTCAGGTAAATGAAAAAATGAGATTAACTCCAGTAGCAGCAAGATTAAATGAATTGTTGGGAAAAAAAGTTGCTTTTACTAACAGTTGTATAGGTGATGAATCAATTGCAGAATCAAATAGCTTAAATAATGGAGATGTTCTTTTACTTGAAAATGTTCGTTTTTTTGGTGAAGAGGAAAAGAATGACTTGGATTTTGCTAAAAACTTAGCATCACATGCAGATATGTTTGTAAATGATGCTTTTGGTGCTGCTCATAGAGCTCATGCTTCTACTCAGGGAGTTACTAATTATTTAAGTCCATCAGTAGCTGGATTTCTTTTAGAAAAAGAATTGAAATACTTACAAGGGGCAATAGATGCTCCAAAACGTCCATTGGCAGCAATAGTGGGAGGATCAAAGGTTAGTAGCAAAATAGGAGTGCTTGATTCTTTATTAGATAAGTGTGACAAAATTATGATTGGTGGAGGTATGATTTTCACTTTTTATAAAGCTAGAGGTTTAGATGTTGGAAAGAGCCTTGTAGAAGAAGATAAACTTGAGCTTGCCAAAGATTTAGAAGCAAAAGCAAAAGCAAAAGGAGTCGAGTTACTTTTACCAACTGATGTTGTTTTAGCTAATAAATTTTCTCCTGACGCTGAAAGTAAAATATCTCAAATTGATTCAATTAGTGGAGATTGGATGGGTCTTGATATTGGTCCAGATTCCATTAAAGTTTTTCAGAATGCTCTTGCAGAATGTAAGACAATAATTTGGAATGGCCCAATGGGTGTTTTTGAATTTGATAAATTTGCAGAAGGTACAAACGCAATAGCTACTACCCTTGCAGATTTAAGTGCTTTTTCTGAAGTTTGTACAATAATTGGTGGTGGAGATTCAGTAGCAGCAGTGGAGAAAGCAGGATTAGCTGAGAAAATGTCTCATATATCTACTGGAGGAGGTGCTAGTTTGGAACTTTTAGAAGGTAAAACTTTACCTGGTGTAGCTGCTTTAAACGACGCTTAGGCTATATATCATCAACAATATCAATACTCTTTGTGAAATTTATCATTCCTTTTGGGTGAGCTATAATCCCTGACCATATTTGTATTCCTGTTTTTGCAGGAGCTCGTGTTATTTTAAAAATTCCTCCAGACGCTAATGGCTCCATTAATATTTCTTGTTCAAAAATTGAATTTACTTGATGAGGTTTTATAGCTCCAGCAATAATCACGTCTTCAAGAGGCTTATTTAGAATAATATCGATATCATATTTTGAACCAGTAAGAACTCTATCAGGAATTTTAAAACTAATATCTATCTCATCATCATCATTTCTTATTGTTGTGAATAAATTTTTGATAATCCCTTCATCTATTTTCCCATTTACTATTGAAAATAAATAATCAAAATTGGATTCGAGTATATGTATTTCTCCATTAACTATTTTTTTCCCAGAAACTTTTATTCGCAAAATATCTTTCTTCGGAATATTAGATTTTAATCTTTTGATCTTCCATTTGCTATCAGGGAAATCATTAATAATCTTTGAAAATTGTTTTGCTATGTTTTGGCTTTCATCATTTCTAAAATTATTTCTAATAAATTCTAAATCTCTGGCATTTAAAGAGTTTTCTAGATTTCTTATAAAATCAACTTTTAAAGTTTGCGTTATTGCTGAATAGGGAATAATGAGATAAATAAGTAAGTAGAGAGGAATTCCTATATTTTTGAATAAGTTTAAATTAAACATATTTATCATTTGTTTTTTTCATTCTACTAATTAAAGTTTTTATGTCTAAAAAAAATAATTTATTAATTGCAGCTAGTGGAACAGGAGGTCATATTTTTCCAGCTTTAGCAGTGTCTAAAGAGGTAGAAGATGAATGGAATATTCATTGGTTGGGTGTTCATCAAAGACTTGATGTGAATTTTATTCCTAAAAATTATAATTTGAGGACTTTGAATATAAAGACACCAAGAAAAAATATTTTTTTATTTTATCAATATATACAAATTTTAATGTCAACTTTCCAAATAATTAGGATTTTAAAAGAAAAAAAAATTAACTTAGTTTTTACGACTGGAGGTTATATTTCAGCACCTACTATTGTTGCTTCAAAACTTCTCCGGATACCTGTAATTATTCATGAATCAAATTTAATTCCAGGAATGGTCACGAAATATTTTGGTTTTTTATGTAACTATGTTTTTTTAGGATTTAAGAAAACAAGTTCTTATTTAAGAAATTGTAAAACTATTTTCACTGGTACTCCTTTAAGAGAGCAATTCTATAAATCTAATCTTTTGCCAGAATGGGTTCCAAAAGGAAAAGGACCTCTTTTGATTGTTATGGGAGGCAGTCAAGGAGCAAAAGCTATAAATCAAATTCTTTACGAATCTCTAGAATTTTTAATGAAAAAACAGTTTCGGATAGTTCATATTATTGGCGGATGTAATGAAGAATCTTTTCATGTAAAAAATTTCAAAAATTATGTTCAAAAGAAATTTACTAATGAAATCGCAGCTTTAATTCAGAACTGTGATCTTGTAATATCTAGATCTGGTGCAGGAACAATAAATGAACTAATAGAGACTCAAAAACCTTCAATTTTAATTCCATTTCCTTATTCTAAAAATAATCACCAGGAGAAAAATGCAATGATTCTTGCTGAAATTGGAGGCTCAGTTTTAATCAATCAAAATAAAATTTCTAAAGAAGTTTTTGAAGAAACTCTAGAAAGAATTTTTAAGAAAAAATCAAATAACCGAGAAAATCAATATAAAATATTAGATCTTATGAGGAAGAACATGGAAAATAATAATAAAATCAAATCTAAAATTGAGATAAAAAAATTTATTAATTATTTTTTGAAGGAGTTTTGAATTTCTTTATATAAAATAGTGTTTTTTTTCTTAGTCTGCAAACTTATTCTTGCCCACTTTTCGTCAAGAAATCTAAATGAAGTACATTCTCTAATCAATATTCCCTTATTTTCTAAGTATCTTATATTCGGTGTCAAGGATGTTTTACTTTCTATTAAAAAAAAGTTGGTTGAAGATTTATGAACTTTAAGGTTTTCAATTTTTGATAGTTTTTTATATACTCTTTCTCTTTCAATGTTTATCCAGCTGTGAATCTGCCTTGTCCATTGTTCATAGAATTGGTTATTACTTAGTAGGTCAATACCCGCTTGAATGGCAAAGGAATTTAATGGCCAGGGATCTCTTTTGATTTTCCATTGTTTAAGTTTTTTATATGAGCCAATAACGTAACCTAGTCTAAGACCAGGGATATTGAAGATTTTGGTTAAGCTTCTCAAGACTAATAAATTATCATATTTTTTGGTTAATGGTATTAAAGATTCTTTCTCTCCATTAGGTGTCATCGATAAGAAAGCCTCATCACAGATAACTAATTTATATTTTTTTATAATTTCCTCTAATGAATTTTTCTCCCACAATTGGCCGGTGGGGTTATGAGGATTTGTTATCCAAATAACATCACCTTTAGGATGAAGTGGAAATGATTGAGGAAAATTATTACTCCAGTTTTTTGGTAATTCGCAATGTATAAAATTACTATTCCAACAATTTAAAGATCTTTCATAATCAATAAAGCATGGAGATGGAATACAACTGATTCCAAATTTGGATGCTTCATAACCTGCCCAGGTTATTAGCTCAGAAGCTCCATTTCCAGGCAATATATTGTCTGGATTTATCCCATGAAATTGACCAATTATTTCTTTCAAATCACTTAAGTTTCTCTCAGGATAATATTTAAATCCAAGATTCTTAATTTCTGTATTTAATGAATCTATTACTATTTGAGGGGGGTCAAAGGGTACTAATGAAGCACTTGCGTCAATAATTTCTGAGGGTAATAAATTTAATTTTTTTGCATATGCATATACATTTCCTCCATGCTTTAAGTTTGATATTTTCATGGCTTCTGTTGAGTAATTATTAGGGTCCGATTTATTCATTATTACTTATACATTTTCTAATTTTATTCAACCCATTTTAAATCTGATCCAATGGCCTCATTTATATTAGATAATTGATGATTATTGAGTTGCTTTAAAATTCCTTCAAGTATATTGGGAACTAATTGTGGACCCTTATATATCCATCCTGTATAAAGTTGAATTAATGATGCTCCAGAACAAATTCTTTCCCAGGCTGACTCAGGACTATCGATTCCACCAACGCCAATTAAAATAATCTTTTCATCAATATTATGAATATGTCTTATTATTTGATTTGCTTTTTTTTGTAGAGGCCTGCCACTTAATCCTCCATTCTCTTCAGAAAGTATTAATCCGGTTTGCCTGATCTTTCTATTTTCAAGACCTAATCTATCAATGCTGGTATTAGTAGCAATTATTCCATCGATGTTTTCCTCGATTATTAATTCACAAATATCTTCAATATCTTTAAGGCTTAAATCTGGCGCAATTTTTACAAATAATGGTGGACAGTTAGTTAAGTTTTTAATTTCTTTAAGAAGTTCTTTTAAAAGAATTGGATCTTGCAACTTTCTTAATCCTTCAGTATTTGGAGAACTTACGTTTATAGCTGCGTAATCACAATATGGAATTAATAATTTTAAAGAAGTTAAATAATCATCTTTTGCTTGAGATAAACTAGTAATTTTAGATTTGCCAAAATTTATTCCTAAACATATATTGTTCCTGTTTTTTTTAAACTCAATACCTTGTTCAAGAAAGTTTTTAACTAGATTTTCAGCACCATTGTTATTGAAACCCATCCTATTTAATGCGGCCTCTTCTTCTGCTAATCTAAATAACCTTGGTTTGGGATTGCCATTTTGGGCAAATTTAGTTACTGTACCTAGTTCAGCAAATCCAAAACCAAAATCTTTCCATATATTTGCAGCATTTCCATTTTTGTCAAAACCCGCAGCTAAACCAATTGGATTATTAAAATTTATCCCACATATGTTCTGAGTTAACCTTTTATCAACAATAGAAAATTCTTCATTTAGATTTTTTAGGATTGATGAAACTATTGGCCAATTATGTTTTCTTGAACTGAATGATAGAAGGCTAAGAGATAAATTAGTTAAATATTCTGCATCTATTCCAGAGTCTTTTTTTAGTATAGGTGTTATCAAGTTTTTATAAAGATTTTTAAATACACCCTTCTGTTCATTCATAAAAAATTAGGATTTGTTTTTTTCTATTATCCAATATTTTTTATCTTTAGGAATCAATCTCCAATTCCGCCATTCAAAAAGTAAATATTGTTTTATCTTTAAGTGGTTTTCTTCACCCAATAATTTACTCAGTTCTAATGAACTTAAAAAGTACTTTTTGTCTGCAAATTTTTGAATTAATTCATTTCTTGAAAATAATTCCTGAATTTCTGGGGGTGCATTTTTTTCAAAAAAGTCAAATGAAGATTCTGACTCTTTTAAGTTATTTACTAAAGCTATCCCTTTGCTATAGTTGGTTGCTATTTTATCAACCCTATCATTTTGTTTGTCACCGCTATGACCCTTAACATATTCCATTACAAGGCCATTAATTCTTAATTGATCAATTTTTTGCCATAAATCAAGATTTTGAACGGATTTTCCTGAGCTTGTTTTCCATCCATTTCTCTTCCAATTAATAATCCATTTTGTATACCCTTCTATGACATATTTACTATCTGTTCTTAATTTAAAGTTTTCTTTTAATTTATAGGTTTTTAATTTCTCAAGAGTTTTTATAGCCGCAGTGAGTTCCATTCTATTATTAGTGGTATTTTGCTCGGAACCACCTATTTCTAATTCGCTTTTGTCGTCAAAAATTATTAGACCACCCCAACCACCTGGACCTGGATTACCACTGCAGGCTCCATCAGTTGCAGCTTCAATTGCAATACTATCACTATTCATAATTTTTGAAGCCGATATTAAGGTTATCGGCTTGAAAAAATCTACTCTTACTTAAGTGTAACTTTACCGCCAGCTTCTTCAATCTCTTTCTTTAAAGATTCAGCATCTGCTTTAGCAACTCCTTCTTTTACTGTTTTTGGTGCTGATTCAACAAGTGCTTTTGCATCGCCAAGACCTAGACCAGTTGCATTTCTTACAACCTTAAGGACTTTGATTTTTGCAGCTGCATCAAAGCTTTCAAGAACTACATCAAATTCAGTTTTTTCTTCAGCAGCGCCACCACCATCTCCATCAGCAGCTCCTGGGGCTGCCATTACTACACCTGCAGAAGCTGCAGCAGATACACCAAAAGCCTCTTCTATTTGCTTTACAAGCTCAGATGCTTCTAAAAGTGATAGAGATTTTAATGATTCAAGAATTTCTTCAGTTTTTGCGGACATTTTCTTAAAAGTTAATTAGGGTTTGGATTTAAGATTCTGATTTTTCAGAATGTTGTTTAAGTGATCTAGCAAGTCCAGATGGCACTTCATTGATAGAGATCGCAATTTTTGTTGCTACGCCATTTATAGCGCCAGCAATTTTTGCCATCAATACTTCTTTAGATGGAAGACTTGCAATTTCTTTTATTTCAGAATTGCTAAGAAGTCTGCCTTCAAATAAAGCTCCTTTGGTTTCGGATTTATTGGTGTCTTTTTGAAAAGATTGGATCGCTTTTACGGCACCACCAACATCTTCTTTAATTAAGACAAAAGCATTCGTTCCTGTCAGTAAAGATTCAAGATCGTTCCAATTACTATCTCCATCAATAGCTTTACGCATTAATGAATTTTTAGTAACTTTGCAAATGCCGTTAGTTGTTTGCAACCTAGATCGCAAATCTGACATCTCTTTGATAGTTAAACCTTTATAGTCAAGAACTACAGCCATTTCCGAGTCGTCTAACAGAGATCTAATCTCAGTAACGATTTGTTGCTTATTCTCTAGTGTTCGGCCCATTGTTGTTTTTTTGGATCGTAATTTAGGGAGAGCAGGAAATGCGGCAAAGTCCTTTTTAAAAGAGGCCGCTTTTATTAGATCCAAAAAGAAATAATTAAGACGAGTCCTCGGTAGGAATTAAGAATTTAGAATAACTAAATAAACCTACTTTCTTTGGCCGTATTATTGCACTTTAAATTATACTACAAAGGGTTAACCTTCAGGTTGGTAATCTTGTACAGCATTTATGTCTAGTTGAACTGAAGGCCCCATAGTTGAAGTCACATAAAAAGTTTTCCAATACTTTCCTTTGGCTCCACTTGGTTTATTTTTATCAATTGATTCTTGTAAGGTTTTTAGGTTGTCAAATAGAGCCTCTTTTGTGAAACTTGCTTTTCCAAAGCGGACATGAACGATACCCGCTTTATCTGCTCTAAATTCGAGCTTACCAGCTTTGAATTCTTTTATAGCATTAGCAATATCATTAGTTACTGTCCCAGCTTTAGGATTAGGCATTAAACCTCTAGGTCCTAAAACTCGTCCTAATTTTGCAACCTTTGGCATCATATCTGGAGTTGCAATAAGTAGATCGAACTCCATATTTCCTTTGTTGATGCTTTCTACAAGATCTTCTTCTCCAAATAAATCTGCACCAGCAACCTTAGCTTTCGATACATTCTCACCGCTTGTTATTACTGCAATTTTGATGCTTTGGCCGGTACCATGTGGTAATGCAACAGTGGTCCTTAATTGTTGATCAGTATATTTTGGATCAATACCTAAACGTATATGCGCTTCAATAGTTTCATCAAATTTCGCATTAGCGTTTTCCTTGATGATACTAAGAGCTTCAAGTGGGGGGTAAATGCGATCTTCTATCTTTGTTGATAGAGCCGCCATTCTTTTTGATAGTTTTTTCATAGTAATTTTGGGTCCAAGCGGTTATTAATTAACCTCCCCTAAATAGTGAGTAATTTTGTATTGAACTTAGTCAGTAATAGAGACGCCCATATTACGAGCAGTACCCTCAATTACTTTCATTGCTGATTCAACACTTGAACAGTTTAGATCAGGAAGCTTAGTTTTGGCTATTTCTTCTAATTGAGCTTTACTTATATTTCCAATAGAGCCTTTTGCAGATTCACCTGATCCTTTCTCTATGCCCGCTGCTTTTGTTATTAAGACAGAAGCAGGAGGTGTTTTTGTAATAAAAGTAAAGCTTCTATCTTCAAAAACAGAAATCTCAACTGGAATTACAAAACCTGCTTTATCTTGTGTCCTTGCATTGTATTCTTTACAAAATGCCATGATATTTACACCATGTTGTCCTAAGGCTGGCCCTACAGGGGGAGCAGGATTTGCTTTACCTGCTTGTAGAGCAAGCTTAATAACTGCAACAATTTTTTTTGCCATTAGATTAGAGAATTTAAGCTGAGGTAGAAAATCATTATTTTACTCGATAAACAACAACAATTAGAAATTAATTTTGTTTATTGATTTGGGAGAATTCTAATTCTACAGGAGTCTCGCGCCCAAATATTGAAAGTAATGCTTTTAATTTGTTTCTTTCCCCAGAAACTTCTATAACTTCTCCCTGGAAATCCTTGAATGGACCACTAGTTACTATAATTCGATCTTTTTCTTCAATATCTAATTTAATGACAGCTTTTTTCTCTGATGCGCGCTTAAAGATTCTATTAACCTCTTGTCTGGATAATGGTCGAGGTTTGATATGACCTCGTGATCTTCCGTTACTTCTACCTTCATCAGCACCAACAAAGTTAATTACATTTGGAGTACTTTTCACAGCCATCATTGTATCTTCATCCAAAATCATTCTTACGAGGACATAACCTGGGAAAACTTTTTCTTCAGTAGTTTGTCTACTTCCATCTTTTTTTAATTTAATCCCAGGAGTTTGGGGGATTTCAATTTCAATGATTCGATTATTAACTCCTAAAGTTACTGATCTCTGCTCAAGAGTCGCTTTTACTTTTTTTTCACAGCTTGATGCTACTTGAACCGCATACCATCTTGCGATGCTAGTATTTGCTTTTGAAGAAGCAAGGTTTGTAGTCAATTCATTACTCATTTTTTTATGGAAACTTAATTAAGATCTTGAATAAAATTGTTATTTAGGGATAATTCAACCAAAAATTTGTGAGGCTGCCCATCCATAGAATCTACTGACAGATGCTATGGCTGCCGCAGAAAAGGATACCATAATTATAACCGCAACCGATTCGCTAAAAAGTTGTTGTTTGTTTGGCCACACGACAAGTTTGAGCTCATCGTAAGTAGATCTTAAAAAATTATTCTTTTTTTTTGGCTCTTCAATTGGAGGGGAATCTTTTTTAGGAGGTTCTTGATTAGTAGTAGGACTTGTCACAAGATTTTCTGGAATTAAGCTTTACGCTTTAATTTTATTTTAGCTTATCAATTTACTCCTCAGCTAGGTTTGAAAATAATCTCATTCTTTTTTGCCGGATTGAGTGTAATTGTTATATTTTTTTTATTTTTAAAGTTATCCTCTAGCAGTTTTGAAGCCAAGGGATTTTCTATCTGTCTTCTAAGTTCCCTGCTAAGTGGCCTAGCACCATATTCAGGTTCGTACGAATCGTTTGCAATTTTATGGATAACTTTTTTGTCTATTGTGATATTGATTTTCTGTTCAAGAAGTAGGTTTTTTAAATCTTCTGTTTGTAGAATAATTATCTGTTGAAGTTCATCGATAGATAATGGATCAAACTTCACGACTTCATCAATCCTATTTAAAAATTCAGGTCTAAAAATTGAAGACAATGTATTACTAATAGAATTTTCTAGAGTTTGTTTATCTTTTTCTAACTTTTCCTCATTTTTAGAAATCTTTTGTGAATACTCAAGTATAACTGTTCCAGCTAGGTTACTTGTCATAATGATTACGGTATTTTTGAAGTCCACGGTTCTTCCTTGAGAGTCCGTTAATCTTCCTTCATCTAAGACTTGTAAAAGGATATTAAAAACTTCTGTATGTGCTTTTTCTATCTCATCAAGAAGTATTACTGAATAGGGTTTGCTTCTTACAGCTTCAGTTAATTGTCCTCCCTCTTCATAACCAACATAACCTGGAGGAGCTCCCAAAAGTCTTGCTACTGCATTTTTCTCCATATATTCACTCATATCTAATCTTACAAGTGCCTCTGCTTCATCAAATAAAGCTGATGCAAGAGATTTTGCTAATTCTGTTTTGCCAACACCTGTAGGACCCATAAACAAAAAAGAACCAACAGGTCTTTTTGGACTTTTCATGCCAACGCGAGCTCTCCTAATTGCAGAAGAAACGGCTTCTATAGCTTTTCCTTGCCCAATAACTTTTTCACTTAATTCTGTTTCTAAATTAACTAATTTCTTACGTTCATTTGAAACTACTTTAGAAATTGGAATGCCTGTGATTTTTGAAATAACATCAGCAATATCATCAGGTTCAACTTGATATTTAAACGGAAATTTTTTATTTTTTTTTATTTTTCTAAAGTTTTCTTCAACTTTTTCTATTTCATTCTCTATTTCATTTAACTCTTCTTCAAGTTTTTCTAAAAAATCAAGGTCATTTGCAATCTCATCATTTGATTTATTTTTAATTTTTTTGGTTAGCCGATCCTCTTCTTTCATTAAAAAAGATAACTGTTCCATTTCTTCTCTCAAATTATTCCAATTATCGAAAAGGACATTCAATTTTTTACCAGATTGTTTCCTAATATTCAATAGTTTTTCTTTCTCTTCGATATTTTCACCTTGTTGATTATTCAATTTTTCATTAATAGTATGAATTCTGTTTTCTTGTTGGAGAATTATTTCAGGCTTTTTATTCGACTCGATTTTCAATTGAGCAGCTGCTTCATCAATTAAATCTATGGCTTTATCAGGGAGACATTTATCGCTAATATATCTGTCGGCCAATTTTGCAGAATAATTTATAGCGTCTTCAGAAATTCTTATGCCATGATGTAATTCATATTTCTTTTTAATGCCTTGAAGTATTTTTGCGCTCAATTCTACTGAAGGTTCATTAACAGCAATCTTTTGAAAGCAATTATTTAATGCTTGATCTTTTTCAATAGTTTCACGAAATTTTTCAGGTGTTGTTGTGCCAATACATCTGATCTCTCCTTCAGCTAGTAAAGGTTTTAAGATATTACTAATATCAGTAGTAGATCTGTCAGAACGTAATATTGAGTGGATTTCATCAATAAATAAAATAGTTCCTTGGCTTGGGTCGTTTAATTCCTGAAGTATTAGGCTTAGGCGTTCCTCTAGTTGGCCCCTAAATTTTGTACCAGAAACTAATGCAACTAAGTCAAGTGAAATAATTTTAAAGTCTTTTAAAGAATCTGGAACTTTTTTTTCTACAATTAATTGTGCAAGTAATTTCGCAATTGAGGTTTTACCCACTCCTGGATTACCGATAAGTATGGGATTATTTTTGTTTCTTCTGCAGAGAACCCTCATTAAATTATTGATCTCATTTTCTCTTCCTATAACGGGATCTAGTAAACCTTTTTTAGCTGATTCTATTAAATCTTTTCCATAAAGTGAAAGAGCATTTTCTTCTTTTTCAACTTTTTTTTTGGTTTCAATTTGAACTTGACTTTTAGGTAATCGAACAATAGCTTTTTCTAATTCTTCTTCTTTGAATAAAGTCTCTTTGTTCGATTCAAAATTAGATTGATTATTTTTCTCAATTACTTTCTCATGATTAACAGAATTTGTTGATTGATTAATATTTGGAAAAAACTTTAATTCTTCCTCTAATTTTTCAATTGAAAGATTACCTTCTTGAAAAACATAATTACCAATTCTTAAATCTCTTCCAAGAGCAATTAGTAAATGGGGGATTTCTATTAATCTAGATCCCCATTGAATTTTAATCTGATTTGCATTATCTAATAGAATTTCTAAGTCTTCGCCGATAGTAAAAATATCTGATTCATTGATTGGGGTCTCCTCTAAAAATTCTTCAGTTATGTCTAAAACTATATTTTGGTTTATTGATAATTTTTCAATGAAAGCAAAAAATTCACTTGATGAAAACAATGTATGGATTACATGTTCAATATTAAATTCGCTATGATCCCATTTTTTTGCGGTTTCTTCTCCTAATAGAAGAAGATTCCAACTTATATCACTAAAAAGTTCAGGATTTGCGGTAAGGGTTTCTCTCATAAACTATAAGTAGTTATAGTTGACTATTATTTAGTATTCTAAATAGGATAAGCATTAATAATCATCCAATAATTTTCAAATTGTAAGATGAAATTTAATAATATTTTTATGAAAGCCATTCTGCAAAGTAAGGAATTATTAAAAGCTCTTTTTATATTGAAGTTTTTCTAAGATCAAATAATTATAATTGGTTTACATATATATTTCAGATATTAGCCAAATAGTTCAGCTATTAATAGGATTTAAATAGTAATAATTAAATTGTGAAAGAAACTATTGATTTTCTTGTAGACAGTATTGAAGCAAGGCAAGTCCTTGATTCAAGAGGTAATCCAACTGTAGAGGCAGAAGTATTTCTGGAATGTGGGGCAAGTGGTAGAGCAATTGTCCCTAGCGGAGCCAGTACTGGTGCTCATGAGGCACATGAATTAAGAGATGGCGGTTCAAATTATATGGGCAAAGGTGTTTTAAATGCGGTTAATAAAATTCATGAAACAATATCGCCGGCTTTATGTGGTTTGTCAGCTTTAGATCAAACGGCTGTAGATAAGTTAATGATTGAAATTGATGGAACTCCTAATAAGTCCAACCTTGGAGCTAATTCTATCCTTGCAGTAAGTCTTGCAACTGCCAGAGCGTCAGCAAATGCTTTAGACATACCCCTTTATAGGTATCTTGGAGATCCATTATCCAATCTTCTTCCAGTCCCATTGATGAACGTAATAAATGGTGGTGCTCATGCTCCAAATAGTCTTGATTTTCAGGAATTTATGCTTGTCCCTCATGGAGTTAACAATTTCAGTGAATCACTAAGAATGGGCACTGAAATTTTTCACTCATTAAAATCATTACTGGATAAAAAAGGTCTATCTACTGCTGTAGGCGATGAGGGTGGATTCGCACCTGATTTGTCATCGAGCGAAGAAGCAGGTGACTTACTGTTAGAAGCTATTGAAAAAGCTGGATTTATTCCTGGTGAGCAAGTTTCTTTAGCTTTAGATGCTGCTAGTACTGAATTTTATAAAAATGGCATTTATAAATATGCAGGAAAAAGTTTAAATAGTTCTGAAATGATTTCATATCTTTCAAGATTAGTTTCTAATTATCCAATAGTTTCAATAGAGGATGGTTTAGCAGAAGATGATTGGGAGGGTTGGTCAGAATTAAATAAAGAACTAGGAAATAAAGTTCAACTTGTGGGTGATGATTTATTCGTTACTAATACAGAAAGGTTAAGGAAAGGGATTATGGAGAAATCGGCTAATTCAATCCTAATAAAGGTAAATCAAATTGGAACATTAACTGAAACTTTGGAAGCTATTGAGTTAGCCAAAACATCCGGTTTTACAAGTGTTATAAGTCATAGAAGTGGCGAGACTGAAGATACAACAATTGCTGATTTATCTGTCGCCACAAGATCTGGTCAGATCAAGACAGGCTCTTTGAGTAGAAGCGAAAGGATTGCAAAATATAATAGGCTTTTAAAAATTGAAGAGGAACTGGGAAGTCAAGCAAGATTTGCTGGGGCTTTAGGTTTGGGTCCTAAAAACATATAGTTTTTCTAACGCTTAAGTTTTTCTAAACGTGAGCCTTTACTCATACTTAATTGGCATTTTATCCAATCAATACTTATGGGTAGTGCAAAAAATAATGGCAACAATGCAAAATTATTTTGTTTATTAGTTATAAGTAAAGCAGATGAAATGGATAAGCTTCCTAAAAGAATTGAATGGCCTAATGTTTTTTGAGCAGTAAACATTTTTTTAAATTGTCTATCAGACTCTCCCATCCTTATTTGTAATTGTAAATCACCTTGCTCTAATCTTTCTAAACTTTCATCTATTCTTTTGGGAATTCCTACAGCTTTGGATCCTAGTTCACCTACTTGCCTTCCAAATTGGTTGATTAAATCGTTAGGCGTTTGATTATTAGAAGTCATAAGTTCTATTAAATAAGGCTTAGTCACTGATACAAGGTTAAACCCTGGGTCAAGCATTCTGCCAACTCCTTCAAAAGTTGATAAAGCTCTCATTACAAATATTAAATCCACTGGAAGTTGAAATGGGGTTTCATAAACAAGCTCGTATAAATCGCCAGATAATTTCTCAATTATATTTGGACTAAATGGTGGAGTTAAGGCTTCTTTAAGCATTAATCTGACTAATCTTCTAACTGGTCCTATATCAATATCTTTTGAGATTAGGCCAGCTTGTTGTAATTGACTTACAAGTGATGAGGCGTCTCTTAAAGCAGCAGCCTGAACCATTCCCCCTAGCCTTGTTTGAAGGTTATTTGAGATATTGCCCATCATTCCAAAATCATAAAAAATTAATTTACCTTTTTTTGAAACTGCTAGATTACCTGGATGAGGATCTGCATGAAAAAAACCGAAATTCACTAATTGTTTTAGGTAGCTGATGGCACCTACTTCTGCAATTTTTGGTAAATCAATTTCTTGGGATTGTAATTTTTCTAAATCGCTTATTTTTGTTCCTTCTAGATAACTTAAACAAAGAACTTTTTCACTACTCATATTCCAAATTACTTCTGGAACTTCAACATTTTCATCATCAAGAAATTGCTGTCTAAATCTTGCTGCATATTGTGCTTCACAATTAAAATCAAGCTCCTTCATAAGAACTTTCCTGCATTCTTTAGCAATCGCAACCCAGTTTCTCCCGCGACTCCAATTTTTATTTTTCTGCAACAAGCCTGCTATTTGCTGCATTATGCCCAAATCAATAATAAATAATTCTTTTAAATTGGGTCTTTGAACTTTAAATACTACTTTCTTACCATCTTTTAAAGTCCCCCTATGAACCTGAGCTAGTGATGCTGATCCAACCGGATCGCATATTATTTGATCTATTTCGTTAAACTTTGAACCTAGTTCTTCTCGGATAGTTTCTTCAACTTGCTTAAATGAAAAATTAGGAACTTGATCCTGCAATTTAGATAATTCCTGTATCCAGGTATTAGGAATTAAATCAGGCCTCGCAGATAATAATTGTCCAATTTTAATAAATGCTGAACCAAGGTTAATTAATTGATTAGTAAACCACTTAGCTCGTTTAATTTGGATTCTATTTTTTTTATTGCTCTTAGTTTGGAAAATTGTAAATCTAAGATTATCTAGCCATAAAATTATTAAAAGCGAAATCAGGGTTATCCATATAAGAAAGCCCCTCTTCAATTTTTTTAAAAGATCATGAAGAATGTGATAACTCATTTAATTTGATTATTAATTTTTTTATTAAATAGATCAATTTGTTTATTAATAATTTCAATTTCATTTAAAGCTATTTTTATTTTGGAATTTTGATAAGTATTGGTGTTTTCATTTTCTTGAATATTGTCTGCTTTTTCCATCCTTGAGGCTTCCTCCATTATGGATTCTTTCAAAATATCAAATTCTTTTTTGAGGATTTCTGGAGCATCCTGAGCAATATTTGTTGCTTCTTCAATTTTTTCAACCACTATCTCGTTTAATTTTTCGGTTACTTTTTTAATAGCAGCTTTTAAAAGGTAATCAGAGTTGGTCATGAAGAATATAATGTTTCTATGGCAATTAATTTACCCGATATGATCTAATAATAGATCAATACAGAACATTTCACGTAACAGATAATTTTGACAATAAATTTTTTTATTTTTCCTATGTAAGTTTGTTTCTATATTATGCTTTTTTCTTTTTTTTCTTTTAAGTTATATCTATATAAAGGTTAGGTATTAACATTAAAGATATCTTCTAACCAAAAACTCATCTAATTCACTACTAAAAGGAGTTTTATTAAATTGGAAATCATTGAGTCAGATGTAGTTATTATCGGAGGAGGTCCGGCCGGATGTACTTGCGCACTTTATACATCTCGTTCAAACTTAAAGACTGTAATTTTAGATAAAAATCCATCTGTTGGTGCCTTAGCAATAACTCATCAGATAGCTAATTATCCAGGTGTTCCTATTGATATAAGTGGTGAGAAATTACTTACTCTCATGAGAGAACAGGCTGTGCAATATGGTACAGACTATAGAAGAGCACAAGTTTTTGGGATAGACGCTAATGGAGAATGGAAAACGGTATATACACCTGAAGGAACCTTCAAGGCTAAAGCACTTGTTCTTGCAAGTGGAGCTATGGGTAGGCCTGCATCATTCAAGGGAGAAGCGGATTTTCTTGGCAAAGGAGTAAGTTATTGTGCTACATGTGATGGAGCTTTTTATAAAAATAGAGAAGTTGCTGTGGTTGGAGTGAACAAGGAGGCAATTGAAGAGGCAACTGTTCTTACTAAGTTTGCTTCTACTGTTCATTGGATTACATCAAGTGATCCTAAATCAGATAATGAAGAAGCTATGGAATTGATGGATAATTCAAATATAAAACATTGGAGTAGAACAAGATTATTGGAAATATTGGGTGATGATATGGGTGTGAACGGAGTTGTTGTAAAAAATAAGCAAGAGGAAAATCCTATTAATTTAAATTTAGATGGAGTCTTTGTCTATATGAGTGGTTCAAAGCCAATTACTGATTTTTTAGGGGATCAAATTGCTTTAAAAGAAGACGGAGGAGTTATTGTGGATGACTTTATGTCTACAAACTCTGATGGAGTGTGGGCTATTGGAGATATAAGAAATACACCATTTAAGCAAGCCGTTGTTGCAGCTTCTGATGGATGTATTGCAGCAATGTCAATTGATAGATATTTAAATAGTAGAAAAAATATAAGAGTTGATTGGATTCATTCGTAAAAACTAAATATTACTTATCTCAATTAGAGAGGGGTTGCTTCAGAAATATAAGCTACTCCTCCGTAATAGCTTAAATCATCCCTAATGTTATCTCTCATTTTATCTATTAATTCTTGCTCACAGAAAACAATTACATGAGCATTTGATCCATAACCTGTAAATTCCATATCTTCAGTAACAACTCTTTCAGGCCCCCTGCCTGTGGCGTGTTTCATAACTGTATATCCCGGAACATTAGCTTTTTCTAATGTTTTAATGATTGCATCTAGTTCTCTTTCACTAAATATTAAGTCTAATCTTTTCATTTTTATAAAGGAGAAAGTGGGATAATGGTATTTACTAAACTCATGTATATTGGAATGCCAAGAACTATATTGAATGGGAAAGTTAGACCTAGTGTTGTTGAAATATAATAACTTGATTTTGCTTCTGGAACTGTCATCCTCATAGCTGCAGGAACTGCTAAATATGAGGCGCTTGCACATAAAACCACAAATAAAAGTGCGTTGCCAGGTCCTAAAGATAAAAATCTCGCAACGAAAACACCTATAAATGCATTAAATAGAGGCATGAAAATTGCAAAGCCAATTAAAAATGAACCTGCATTTTTCAGTCTCGGCAATCTTTGAGCCGCGACTATTCCCATATCTAACAAGAAGAAGCATTCTGCTCCATAGAATAATTGTCCAGTAAATGGCTCCATTTTTGTAATCCCTGAAGGATTACTAGAAGCAGTTAGAAATCCCACAATTAAGCTTGAAAGCAATAAATATACTGATCCGTTTAAAAGTGATTCATGTAATATTGCGGTTAGATGCATTTTTCTGGATTTTGGTCTATTTTGGGGAGCTGCAAATTTCACAAGTAATAATCCAACAATTATTGCAGGAGATTCCATTAAAGCTAAGGCGCCAACCATAAACCCATCAAAAGCTATGTTTTGACTTTCTAAAAAACTTTCTGCGGAAATAAATGTAACAGCACTAATTGAACCATATGCTGCTGCTATTGCTGCTGAATTAAAGACATCAAACTTAAATCTTAGAATTAAAAATCCAATGAGTGGTATTACTAGTGACATTAGTATTGCAGCACTTAAAGTAGGCAATACTTGATCAGTAAATCCACTTTTCTGTATCTCTATACCTCCTTTAAAACCAATAGCTAATAGTAGATATAGGGAAAAGAGTTTGGGTAATGGAGCTGGTATTTCTAAATCAGATTTAAAGACTACTGATATTGCTCCAATCAAAAAGAAAAGAACTGGGGGAGCTAATACATTTTGCAGAATTGGATTTATTTCCATAAATTACTAGGCGAGTTCATTTAGAGCAGTTTCTAACGCTTCTTTTCTAGTCTCAATGATGCCTTTAACTCCAAACTTAGCTAATCTATCCTTTACTTTTTCATTGGCGCCAGCAACAAATGCTTTTCTAGAGTTATTTTTTGCTTCTTGCATCATATCCTCTATTGCGAGAGTAGCCGTGACTCCAAGTCTTGGTACATCAGTGATATCTAATATCAAAATCTTGTAGTTTCTTACAAGCATCATTCTTTCAGATATACCTTTAGCTGCTCCAAAACTAAGTGGTCCCTTAAGTCTAAATAGCATTACTTCTCCTGAACATCTATCCAGTAGTGCTTTTTCATCAGCAGGTAATGCATTTTTAGCTTGATCATCTTTTGATAAAGGATTATCTTCATCCATACCTTCAAGCTGAGTTTCGGTTATTGAATCAATAGTGAGCATATTTGCTATGAATACACCGACTAAAACTGCCCAAATTAAATCCCAAAAAACAGTCATTAGAAGTACGCCGTACATTACGGCAGAAGTTTTTAAAGATAATTTATGAGCTCTTTTTAAAAATCCCCAATCTATGATGTCTAAACCCACTTTAATAAGAATTCCCGCAAGTAAAGCATTAGGAATTTGCTCTGCTAATGGTCCTGCGCCAACTAATACTATTAATAAAACAACTGAGTGAACCATTCCGGAAATTGGAGTAGAACCTCCAGATTTTACGTTTATAACTGTTCTCATTGTTGCTCCTGCACCAGGTAATCCGGTGAAAAGACCTGCTACAGCATTACCTATTCCTTGTCCAATTAGCTCTCTGTCAGAATTATGTTTTGTTTGAGAAATATTGTCTGCCACTAAAGATGTAAGTAAAGAATCAATTGCTCCAAGTACTGCAAGTACTAAGCCAGCTTTAAAAATTATTGGAAGATATTGATTAAAAATACTCGGAATATTTAAGGCTGGTACTCCTCTTGGAATATCTCCGATTCTAACTAATTGGCCTTCCCCAAACATAAATATTGATATTGGGGTAACAATCAATAAGGCTAAAAGAGGAGCAGGAACCCACTGACTGATTTTTCGAGGTGTAAGAAATACTATCCCTAATGTCATTACAGATATACCAATTGCTGCCGGGTTGGGTTGAAAATTAGAAAAAACAGTTGTTAAAGAATCTATTACTTTTCCTTGTGTGGTAATACCCAATAATGGTCCAATTTGAAGTGCAATTATTATAAAACCAATTCCAGACATAAACCCTGACACTACAGAATATGGTACGAGAGTAATATATTTCCCTAGTTTTAAAATTCCAAATAATATTTGCAGTATGCCGCCAATAACTACTGCAGCCATTACAAGTGGAAGAATTTCTCCAGCAGAAAGATCTTTTGGAACCCCTGCGGCAGCTAAACTTGCAACTACTCCAGCGACAGTAACACTCATTGGACCAGTTGGCCCACTAACTTGAGCAGGTGTTCCGCCGAATAATGCTGCTAAAAAACCGACTACCACAGCGCCATATAGTCCGTAAATTGCTCCGCCAGGCCCTAACGCAGCATTACCAAAAGCAAGGGCTAGAGGTAAAGCTACCACTGCAGCTGTAATGCCTCCAAGAATATCGCCTCTTACATTTTTAAGATGAAACCCATTAATTATTTTCAAAGATACTCTCCTTAAAATAGATACTTAACTAAAAGATATTATCTCTTTATGACGTAAATTTGTTAAAAATTAAGTTTGTGCAAAATATTTTTGTAACTTTTTCCAGTGTCTGTTTAAAGTAATTAAGTTAATTTTCCTGAACAAAAGTAGTCTCTGATTGATTTAAGTGCGATGTTAGCGATTAATGTATTAGATAAATATTTTTCAACTAAATAATATTCAAATGAATTCGATTATTCGTCCAAGAAGATTAAGAAGGACTGAGGCAATTAGAGAAATGGTAAGAGAAAACTATCTCAGGGCTTCGGACTTTATATATCCATTATTTATTCATGAAAAAGATTTTAAAGAGGAAATTTCCGCAATGCCAGGAACTTTTAGATGGGATATGAATGGCTTAATAAAGGAGGTCACTAGGGCATGGGAATTGGGAATAAGATGTATTGTTCTTTTTCCAAAAATAAACGATAGCTTAAAGTCTGAAGATGGAGCAGAGTGTTTTAACGAAGATGGTTTAATTCCTAAAGCCATTCGAATATTAAAAAAAGAGATTCCAGAAATGGCAATAATGACAGATGTTGCCTTAGACCCATACTCATGCGATGGACATGATGGATTAGTTGATGAAACTGGAAAAATATTGAATGATGAAACAATTGAAATTTTAAAAAAACAAGCTTTAACACAAGCTAGAGCCGGAGCAGATTTTATTGGCCCTAGTGACATGATGGATGGGCGAGTTGGAGAAATTAGGACTGCTCTTGATAGTGAAGGATTTACTGATGTAGGTATTATTAGTTATACAGCAAAATATTCATCTGCTTATTATGGTCCGTTTAGAACTGCTTTAGATTCAGCTCCAAGAGAAAATAGTAAGAAAATAATTCCAGATAATAAGTCTACATATCAAATGGACCCTGCCAATTCAAAAGAGGCTTTAATTGAATCTGCATTGGATCAGTATGAAGGAGCTGATATTTTGATGGTAAAGCCAGGAATTTCATATTTGGATATTGTTTATAGACTAAGCACTTTTTCAAATAAGCCCATAGCTGCATACAACGTTAGTGGGGAGTATTCCATGGTAAAGTCTGCTGCTATGAAGAACTGGATTAATGAAAAAGATATTGTTTTAGAAACGTTACTTAGTTTTAAAAGAGCAGGAGCAAAATTAATACTGACTTATCATGCTTGTGATGCATCTCAATGGTTGCAGGATACTTAAAAACTCATTATTAACAAAAATTTGGTTTATTCTTAGATTAATATTAAATTTATCGCTTTGTTTTGAAGTTTTCACAAGGAGTTAATAGGATTGGTCACATCGCACTTAGAGTAGAGAATCTCGAAAGGGCCAAATCTTTTTATATTAAATTGGGGATGAATTTGGTTTGGGATGATAAAGATTGGTCTTATTTGGAAGCTGGTAAAGGTAAAGATGGACTTGCATTGTTAGGCCCTAGCTATAAAGCTGCAGGACCGCACTTTGCATTTCATTTTGAAAATAAACAAGAAGTAGTAAATATTCAAAATAATTTAAAAAATTCTGGTGTAAAAGTTGGTCCTTTACATGAACATAGAGATGGGACAGCATCTTTTTATATGAAAGATACTGAAGGAAACTGGCTCGAGATGCTTTATGTTCCTCCTGAAGGGATTCAATCAAATGTTTGATTCTTTTTTTTTGTATGCAAGAGAAAAGTTATTCTAAAAAATCATATTCAGAGAACACTTTAGAAGATGAATCTATAAGCCTTTTAGAGTGGGATTCATTAAAAACGCATTTATCTTCATTTGCCTCTACAGAAATGGGTAAACGAGCAATTTTAAGTTTTGAAATCCCATCAGAATACGTAGTTTCTAAAAGACTTTTGAATGAAACCGTTGAAATAACTGAGCTAGAAAATAATTTAGATAAATCAATTAGTTTTTCTGGTGTTTTTGACATTAGTAGAAATATTGAAATTTGTTCAAAGGGAGGTGTGATTTTATCTTCTGAGTTGTTAGAAATAGCGCAAACAATTGCTGCAGCAAGAAATTTAAAAAAAATCTTATTAGATTTTGAACAAAGGCCTTTTATTTCCTCATTTACAAAAAATTTAATTGACCATCATAATATTGAAACTATTTTAAAAAATGGTATCGAATCTAATGGAAGGATTTCAGATAATGCCAGTATTAAATTATCTATTCTCAGAAAAGACTTAATATCTAAGAAAGTGGAAAGAAAAATATTAGTTGATAAATTTATTCAAAAGAATTTAGCTTATTTGCAAGATACTATTATTGGAGATCGATATGGTAGACCAGTTGTAGCATTAAAAGTTAATTATGTAGATAAATTTAAAGGTATAATTCATGACTCTTCATCTTCAGGAAATACAGTCTATTTTGAACCTGATAGTGTAGTAACTAAAGGTAATAAGATTGCTTCTTTAGAGGCTGGGGTTACAGCAGAAGAATTTAAATTAATTCAGAAATGGTCTCAAGTTATTGGTGATAATGCAGGAAATCTTATTGCAATGGCATCGATTTTATTAAGATTAGAAAATGCCCTAACCCGTTCAAGATATTCGAAATGGATTGGAGGTAAAACTCCTATTTTTGAGAAAAATCCTATTGTTTCCTTAATTGGGTTTTCTCATCCGTTATTGATTTGGGAAAACAAGAAAAAAGGAGCTCCTCCACCAGTGGCTATTGATTTTCATATCAATAGAAATATTAAGGTTGTAGCTATTACAGGTCCAAATACTGGAGGTAAAACTGCCGCGTTAAAAGGTTTGGGGTTGTCATTATTAATGGCCAGAGCCGGATTATTGATACCCTCAACTAACAATCCAATCATCCCTTTTTGTCCAAATATATATGTTGATATAGGAGATAATCAATCATTAGAAGAAAATTTATCTACCTTCAGTGGGCATATATACCGCATAAAACAGATCTTAGAATCACTTGAAAATAGGAGAGGATTATCAATTGTTTTGTTAGATGAGATTGGATCTGGTACAGATCCTTTTGAAGGTAGCGCTCTTGCAATGGCTTTGTTAAAAGAATTTGCAAATAAATCTGATATAACTTTAGCAACTACGCATTATGGAGATATTAAGGCATTAAAATACAATGACTCCAGATTCGAAAACGTTTCAGTTGCTTTTGATGAGGATTCTTTGAAGCCAAAATATATACTCAATTGGGGCATTCCTGGTAGAAGTAATGCCTTGTCAATCTCGAAGAGAATTGGTCTCGATGAAACCATACTCAATGAAGCTGCAAATTATCTAAAGCCAAAAGAAGTTGATAACATTAACAGCATTATTAAAGGACTGGAGGAAGAGAGGATCAAACAACAAAATTCTGCAGAAGCAGCAGCAGAACTTATTGCTAGAACTGAAATATTGCATGATGAATTAAAGAAAAATTATGAATTTCAAAAAATAAATGCTGAAAAAATTCAGGAAATTGAAAGGTATAAATTATCAAAACACATTTTATCTGCTAAGAAAGAGGTGATAAATTTGATTAAAAAATTAAGAGATCAAAATGTTAACGGAGAGGATACAAGGATTATTGGAAAAAGATTAAAGGAAATTGAGACAGAACATTTAACCCAAAAAAAAGTTGAAAAGTCAATATTATGGAATCCTAAGGTAGGTGATTTTGTGAAAATTAAAAGTCTAAATAGTACAGGACAAATTGTAGATTTAGATAAAAAAGGTGGTTTTTACGAAGTTAAATGTGGTTCATTCAGAAGCATATTATCTGTTAATGACTTTGAAGGTATTAATGGGGAAAAACCTAATTTCAAAAAGTCTAAAATTGAGATCAATACCTCAAGAGAAGATTTTTCTTTTTCTAGAATTAGAACGAGTAAAAATACAATTGACGTAAGAGGACTAAGAGTTCATGAAGCCGAAATAATCATTGAGGACAAAATTAGAAAATTTCATGGCCCGCTATGGATTGTTCATGGAATTGGAACTGGAAAATTAAAACAAGGATTAAGAAAATGGTTATCAGGATTAAATTATGTTGATAAGATTGAAGATGCTGCCATCAACGAGGGTGGACCTGGTTGCAGTATCGCGTGGATAAAATAAAATTTAAAATATTTAGAAAACCATTAAATAAGATTATTAAGTGCAATTTATTGATCAAGCAAACATTATTCTTAGAGCTGGCAAAGGTGGGAATGGAATAGTTTCATTTAGAAGAGAAAAATTCGTTCCTGCTGGAGGACCCTCTGGAGGAAATGGTGGTAGAGGGGGTTCAATAATATTGGTAGCTGATAATAATCTTCAAACATTATTAGATTTTAAATTCAAGAGAGAAATAATTGCTGAAGATGGATTCAAAGGAGGTCCTAATAAAAGATCTGGGGCTTCAGGTGAAGATACACTCCTTAAAGTCCCTTGCGGTACTGAAATAAGGGATATTAAAACTGGGATTATTTTAGGAGACTTAACTAAAGATAAACAGAGTTTAACGATTGCCATTGGAGGAAGAGGCGGACATGGTAATGCTTACTATTTAAGCAATCAAAATAGAGCCCCAGAATCTTTCACTGACGGGAAAGATGGTGAGATATGGGAGATTCAATTAGAACTAAAACTCCTTGCAGAGGTTGGGATTATAGGCCTTCCAAATGCAGGGAAAAGTACGTTGATTTCCGTTTTATCATCTGCTCGTCCAAAAATCGCAAATTATCCTTTCACAACTTTAATCCCTAACTTAGGTGTGGTAAGAAAAGTAGATGGTAATGGTTGCCTTTTTGCTGATATACCTGGATTAATATCAGGAGCAGCTGATGGAGTAGGTTTAGGTCATGATTTTTTAAGGCATATACAAAGAACCAAGATACTTGTTCACCTAATTGATTCAATAGCAGAAAATCCTATTAATGATTTTGAGATAATTGAGCAGGAATTAAAAAAATATGGGAAAGGTCTTTTAGATAAAGAAAGGATAATAGTACTAAATAAAATGGAACTTGTAGATGATGATTATTTGAAAATAATCACAAAAAAGTTAGAAAAATTATCTAAAAAAAAAGTTTTAGTTATTTCTTCATCTTTAAAAAAAGGTTTATCTTCACTGCTTTCTGAAGTCTGGAAAAGGATCTAAGTTGGATTAGAGATTATTTCGTGCATTCATATACTTGATTTAATAATCAAAATTAGCCATAAATAAGATACTTCTTTAATCAAAAATATGAATTTCTACAGTTGCTTTGATCAACAAGGAAAAATAATAGCTAGATGTCAAACTATTCAAGATATTGAGGTTCTGAAGAAAATGGGAAGACCGATTGTAGAAGTTAAGGAAATGAAAAATGAGGAGTCGGTGGTATGTTCGCTTACAGGTAGCCCATCAGATTTTAATATGGATTACTAAAAGAATTCAAGAAATAAAAAAAGGGCTCAAAAAGCCCTTTTTTTATTCATTATCTAATAATTAAGAAAACTTAATCATCATAAACAAGACATTCTGGTTCATCTGGGTTGGCATCGCAAAATAATTCCAAAGCATTTGGATCATGTTTATCCTCTGGATGATGATCCTTATACTCTTCGAGGTCTTTTAGTTCTTCAGTTAGATGTCTGACCTTTGGAAGATTGCCCTCTGCTTTAGCAGATTCGATTTCCGATTGATCTTTTTGGATGTGTTCGTCAATGGATTTCATTTTAAGCTTTTTCGTACTTTAGTAGACATACATAACATAGTTAATTTCTAATGAAATTGCATTATCTATGAACTAAATAAGTGTTAATTACAACATCTTTTTTGGTTGAAATTGATTTATATGTTCTTTAAGACTCTAATCTCATTATTTCCTTTAGCGATGGTAAAACTGGTATTAGTTGATTTGGGTTTAAAGGGAATAAAGCTTTGTAGTAATCTTTTTTCCATTCATTGTCATAGCATGTATTATCTACATTGGATAATTTAAAAAATTTTAATCTCCATTCAATAATCTTCTCGAAATTTGATAATTCTTGTTCAGTACATTTAAAAAGTTTGCTATATATCAGTTCCCACCTTATAAGTGTTGGGAAAAGATAAATATCTGCATAAGTTAACTCTTCTCCAAAAATCCAGTCACCTTTATTTTTCTTTAGTGAATTTTCAACCTCATTTAAGGCTGCGAAAAGATTTTTACTTGCTTTTTCATAAGCTGACTGGTTTCTGGCGAATCCGCATCTATAAACTCCATCATTAATGCTGTTATGAATTAAATCTAAAAACTTTTGATTACAGTTTTTAATATTTAATGCCTGATATTTTGATTCACTTTCTATTGAATTAAGAATTTTTATTATTTGGGAACTTTCATTAGACAAAATATTGACTTCATTTCTTACAAAACTAATTAAGATGGGTAAAGTTGCTCTGAAAATTATTTTTTTATTAGCTTTTTTGTAAAGGTCAGAAAGCCTTATACATCCTTGAATCTTTGTATTGAAAATCCATTCGCCATGCTCAACATCTGCTTTTAAAAAAATAATTTTAACTTTTTTAGATAAATGTTTTATTTCGTGGACGAGTAAAGTTCTTTGACACCAAGGACAAGAATTCCCTACCAATAAATAAATTTGTCCATTCTCATTATTAATATCGTATTTACTATCAATTGTTATACCTGTACGTCTTTTATAATTACCATGTAAATCTGATGGTGCGAAGCCATTCATTAATTGGGTCCAAAACCAAAACCAGAGTTTTTTGGAGGCCTTAACTAGGTATTTATTTTGCATGAAAATTGATTTTTAAATAAAAAATGACTGTTCAAAGAATACTTATCGTTTCAGGCACTCATGGGAATGAAATTAATCCTATTTGGGCTGTTAAGCAATTTAATAGAGAGGAGAATAGTTTAAAGCATGGAATTAAGTATGAGTACATCATAGGTAATCCTGTTGCCTATGAAAAAGGGTGCAGATATATAGATGCAGATTTAAATAGATCTTTTAAAGAAAGTGAGAATTATGATCAACTCAAGAATAGCTTTTATGAAACTAATAGAGCCATTTTTTTAGTCGATGAATTTGGTATTAACGGATCTAAACCCTGTCAAATTGCAATCGATTTGCATACTACTACTGCAAATATGGGAACAAGCATTGTGATGTATGGGAGGAGATTAAAAGATTTTTGTTTGGCTGCATTACTGCAGAACAAATTTGGATTGCCTATTTATTTACACGAAAAAGATAAAGCTCAAACAGGCTTTCTTGTAGAAGCTTGGCCATGTGGTTTAGTTATTGAAATAGGAGCTGTCGCACAAAATTTTTATGATCCAAATATCATAAATAGATTTTTAATAATAATTAGCTCTTTGAGAGAAGAGATAGATAAATTGAAGAAAAATCTAATACAACTACCAAAGGAATTGATTGTTCACGTCCATCAAGGAAGTATGGATTATCCAAGAGATGAAAAAGGAGATATTGATGGTTTAATTCATCCTGAAAGAATAAACCAAGATTGGAAAATGATTAAAAAAGGAGATCCATTATTTCTCGATAGCCAAGGGATTATTCATAAATATGATGGAGACCATTTGATGTGGCCTGTGTTTATTGGCGAAGTTGCTTACAAAGAAAAGAGAATTGCGATGAGCTATACAAAGAAAGAAGTGATTTATTCCAAAAATGAATGGATTCAAGAGTTTGAAAGCCTGTAAATTAATAAATGAGAACAATAAACTTCTAAAAAGATTATAAGGATTATTTATTTGATAGATAAGTTTATTAAATATTTTATGCTTTTATCTTTTTTTGATACCTTTTAGAATTTTTTAATTTAAATCCTTTCGCTCCAGTAAATAATAGCCCCAAAAGCCTCTAATTGCAGTCTTCTATGCTTAGCATCTTTTAATGAAACTATTTCTTTGGATCTTTTGCCCTGAAGAAGCCATTCGATAATTACCAAGTTGAATCCTCAATAACAAAGAAAATATTAAGACATCTAGCTGCCTTTCTTATGTGTTGCAATAAATAACTTTACTTAAAGAAAAATAATTTACACATTTTTAGCGATTTTGGTCTAAAATTTTTGGAGCGGAT
>QCKZ01000014.1 GCA_003214975.1 Prochlorococcus sp. AG-412-C21 | reverse complement strand
CAGGCGAAATGAAAATGATTATCATTTTTAAGTATTTAATAATTATTTATGTCAATTTTTAAAAGACTTTTAACAAATAAAACAGTTTCAAGTAAGTCAATTATTAAAAATTCCCTTATCGCAGGAACGATAATATTTTCTGGTTTTGGGCAGGATGTCATGGCCAAAGGAAAGTCATATGTAGCAGTTGAACCACTAGTTTGTGATTTAGTTAAATCAATTGCATTACCTTCTGACGAAGTTACATGCTTAGTAGATAGGAAACAGGATGTTCATGACTTAAAGATAAATCCAAGACAAGCTCAATTATTAAATAGCGCAGACAAAGTATTCACTCTTGGTAAAGAAATGACTCCAAGTATGAGAAATTGGGAAAGTAAAAAGAATACTGTTGTTGTAGGTGTTAGTGCAATAGACGTAGATGATCACTCAGACCATGATGGACATGATGATCATGCTGAACATTCAGCTAAGGTAGATGATCATTCTGATCATGGAGGTCACGATGATCACTCAGACCATGATGGACATGATGATCATGCTGAACATTCAGCTAAGGTAGATGATCATTCTGATCATGGAGGTCACGATGATCACTCAGACCATGGTGGACATGATGATCACGCTGAAGGTGATTTCGAATGGGCAGGTAAATTCCAGCTTTCTAAGGGTTCCTACAAATGGTCATTTGAAAAAGTTGATGGCGAATATGCAGATCCTGCAATGAAGATGGTGATTCTCAAATCTAATGATATAGAAGGTTCTGAAGATTTAGCTAAAGAATTATTAGGATCTAAAGACTCAATAAGCAGAAAAAATAATGGTACACTGATCGAAAGTAATAAAGCTTTTATTCTTAACTTTGATCAAAGAAAAGAAAGCACTGTTTTTAACGTGGAAATCAAAGAAGATGGTCAATATATATTTTTTACTGAACACATGCCTTTTGAGTTTGAAGCAACTCAACACTTTTTTAAAGACGTTTCAAATAGTGATGTCGAACCGATAGCACAAGTACCAGACGAAGGCGAGGGGCATCATCACCATCATGACCATGGAGGTCTAGATCCACATGTATGGCATGATCCACATAACATCATAAAAATGGGAGATGTTATAAGTAAAAACTTAAAAAAAGATATTTCAGTTTTTAATAGAGGGGACAGAAAACTAATTAATGAAAGATTCGAAAAAGCTGATTCACTTCTAGAAGGCTTAGATAGTTGGATCGTCGAACAAGTAAGCTCTATTCCTGAGGAAAACAAAGTAATTGTCTCTAAACACAAAGCACTTGAATACTACGGTGATGCATTTGGTTTTGAAACTATTAGTTTACTTGACTTTCTTGGAGACTCCTCAAGCTTAAGGCCAGAAAACATAAGTTCGACTTTAAAAATGTTAGATGAAGAGAAAGTTCAGGCAATATTTCCTGAACAAATTCCAGCATCTAAGTTATTAAGAAACTTAAGTAGACAAAGTTCAGTACCTTTAGCTTCTAATCAAATATTCGTTGATGGATTGATGATGGACGGGAATACGGTTTCAGTAGCGGTTCACAACACTTGTACAATTGTTGATTCATTAGGTGGAAGCTGTGATAAAGAATCTGGCTCCAATCTTGAGTCTGAATGGTACAAACTTTCAGATTAAATTTTTCTAAATAAAAACGGTTTTCATTTCTTATTATTACTATTATTAGACTATTATTTATTTAGTAAAAATCAGTAAATGAGCATCAAAGATAAAGTTCCCGTAACTATCCTCACTGGATTCCTTGGCTCAGGGAAAACGACTCTTCTTAATAGAATATTAAGTGAAGAGCATGGTAAAAGAATTGCCGTAATTGAAAATGAATACGGTGAAGTAGGTATAGATCAAGGGCTCGTAATTAATGCCGACGAAGAAGTATTTGAGATGTCAAATGGGTGCATTTGTTGTACTGTTCGCGGGGATTTAATAAGAGTCCTTGGCAACCTTATGAAAAGAAGAGATAAGTTTGACTATGTTTTAGTAGAAACGACAGGATTAGCAGATCCAGGCCCAGTTGCTCAGACTTTTTTCATGGATGAAGAAATTAGTTCCGAATTTACTCTCGATGGAATTGTGACTTTAGTTGATGCGGCACATATTGATCAGCAATTAGGAAGAAGTGATGAAAGTTCAGAACAAGTTGCATTTGCAGATGTTCTTGTCCTAAACAAAACTGATTTAGTCTCTGATGATGATCTAGATACTCTTGAATCGAGATTGAGAGATATGAACAGAATGACTCGAATCATTCGAGCCGAGAATGCTCAAGTACCCATCGAAACAGTCCTAAATCTAAGTGCATTTGATCTCGATCAGATCCTTAAACGCAGACCAACATTTCTTGAACCAGAATATCCTTTTGAGTGGACAGGTGTTTACGATCTTGCTGCAGGTAAATATGAATTAATGCTAGAAGAAGGACCCGATCCAGAAATGTCACTAGTAGCTCTCGTTAACCAAGGTGAGAGTGAAGAAGAACTTAAAGATGGTGCAGAATCTTCCGTAAGACTTTATGCAGAAAAAACTAACAGTTTAGATCCTGGAAATACTATCCCATTTGGAGAACATATAAATCTCAAATTGGTGGATAAAGGGAATAAATCCTTCATCCTGAACATAGAAAAGCCAACAAAAATAGGTTTGTTTACACAGCACACTGCTGAAGAATTCAATATGAAAGTCATTAAAAGTGAAGAAAATAATTCAAAAGAGATTCCATTTAATACTGAAAGATTCTGGCAAGCTGAGCACGAACACGATGATGAAGTAACGTCAATTGCAATTGAACGATTTGGAGATGTTGATCCAGAAAAACTTAATACTTGGCTGGGCAGACTTCTTTCTGAAAAAGGTGTGGATATATTTAGAACAAAAGGTTTCATTAGCTACTCAGGAAACCCACAGAGAATAGTTTTTCAAGGGGTACATATGCTATTTACAGCGCAACCTGATAAAGAATGGGGTAACGAACCTCGTAGGAACCAACTTGTTTTTATAGGTAGGAATTTGGACGAGAAAGAGATGCGAGAAGGTTTTGAAAAATGCCTGATATAGAATCATTTAGCCCAAGAGGCATGTTCCATGAGGGATGGACAGCTGAAGTTAATGATTATGCAATAGTTTGTGGTTGGGCTATTAAAGGAAAGTTATTCATTGTTGGGGATGTAGCAGGAGGTATTTTTGCCTTTGAAGGAGATACTGGGAAAATTATTTGGAAAAAAGAAAATACACACTCTGGTGGTCTACTAGCAATGTCCATTCATCCAGAAGGAGAGATTTTTGCAACTTCCGGTCAAGATGGGAATATTCAAATATATAATTGCCACGAAGGTAAAGTAATTAAAACTCTCGATCTTGGCAAGGCTTGGGTAGAGCATCTTAAGTGGTCAAATGATGGCTTATTTCTTGCAGTAGCTTCTTCAAAAAAAGTATATGTTTTCAATGAAATTGGTGAAGAAAAATGGGTCTCAGATGATCATCCAAGCACAGTAAGTGCAATAAAATGGTCAAATAATAATGAGCTAGCTACAGCCTGCTACGGGAGAGTAACATTCTTTGACATAGTAAATAATAAAACGAATCAAAAACTCGAGTGGCAAGGATCATTAGTCTCAATGGAATTAAGTCCTGATGGTGATATAGTCGCCTGCGGGAGTCAAGACAATTCAGTTCATTTTTGGAGAAGATCAACTGGAATGGATGCTGAAATGACTGGATACCCAGGAAAACCTAGTCATCTTTCCTTTGATGATAGTGGAAAATTATTAGCAACTAGTGGTAGCGAGAGAATCACAGTATGGAGCTTTATAGGTGATGGTCCAGAGGGAACTATGCCGGGAGAGCTATTGCACCATACCGAGCCTATTTCTAGCCTAGCTTTTTCAAATAAAGGCATGCTTGTAGCCTCAGGATCTAGAGATGGTTCTGTTGTCGCAAGTTTCCTAAAAGATGATGGCAATGGTGACCCAGTTGGGGCAGCATTCGCGGGCGATTTAGTGGGTGCACTTTCGTGGAGACCTGATGATTGTGCACTAGCTGCAGTTAACGCAAAAGGTGTAGTAAATGTATGGAAATTTAAAGTTCGTACTAACTCTTTTTGAAGGGATTCAAGCAGTAAAACAAAAATAATTCAAACTACCAATAGTTAGCTTTTAAATGTCTTTCCATACAAATAACCTCACAGTCATTATCTATCCCTTTTGGGTGAATATCGCAATATGAAAGACATTGAAAATATTCGTCTATAGGATTGGATTTATCAGTTTTACTAACTTCTTTAGAATGATTCATAAAAGATTTCCTCAATTATTTAAAATTAAGATAGACGAATTAAATACCAAAAGAAATAAGCAAAACTTACTAAAAATATCTAAAAAAATTTAAAGCGATTACTACTCTCGGACATTTTTAATTAAAAAGCAATGCGTATAAAAACGGATTGTCTTTAGAGAAAAATTTTCCTAATTTTAAATTGTTGAGTTCTAGGAGGTCTTTCAAAATGATCGATAGCCTGCCTGAAATTTCGGAATAAACCGGACTAATTTAATTAACTGCTCCAATTATTTTTTATTAATGTCTAAGCTTCCTTCTTCTGCATCGTTTAGGTGCCCTTTAAGAAACAAGCTTAATTCTAGAGTTTTTGCCCCAGTTAAAGACAATTAGTTAATTTTGGTAAGCATTAGCTTAATGGAAGTTAGCAACAAGGATCGATGATTTAGGTGCGTTATTAACTTCAGTAAAAATATAAGTAAGAGATGAAAGAGGGCTTAAATAAGCCCTCTTTTTTTTAATAAGATGACATTCTTCTCGTTTTATAGATAATGATTAAAACAATAAAAAATAAAAGATGGTTAGATATTATTGCCCCTATTGCAATCCTAAATATCAATTTCAAAAACAATCCTCAAAAGGAACTCTGATTTGTGGCTTGTGCGGAGAGGATCTCGTAAAAAAACCATTTATTAGGTTAAACCAGATAATTGCTTTAGTTGCTGCGTCGTCTCTACTTTTACCGTTAATATATAGTTTAATTTTTTTAATTAAAAATCAAGTCAATCCTCCTAATAAAAATTATCAAGCAAATAGGAACCATTCGATAATCATCAAAGATACAATTTCATGAAACAGATTAAATAAATTCCAAGAGATCAACCTCTACAAAGAGATTTATTTAAACATGAATTATTACTCTCATTATCAATTTGATCATTTATATTATTTAATTGTTTTTTATTATTAATTGCTTTAACTTTTTGTCCACAATGTTCCCTGCAACCACCGTTAAATAAATTGTGTGCATATAAATTGGGAATATTTGTTAAAACTAAAAGAAAAATTAATCTAAAAATTTGATAAAAATTAGATTTTATTTTTAATATCATTTTTGCAAAATTAGTATTTAAATAATAACAGTTAATTCCAAGGGGTGTTTATGAGACCCCAAATATCGAAGAAGAAAAATAAAACTGCAATAACTACAAGATCCCAAGCTCTTTCCTTATAAGCCCAAGGTGCAATAAAAACTTCCCCAAGTCCATGAAGTGCCGCCCCAACGGGTAAATGATCAAGCACCAGCAAACTATGAGAGAGAATAAAAAGAAAGCTTGCGAAATATCTAAAAAAAACAAATTGCCAATTACCAGAACTCATACTTTTAGATTTTTAGGAAATATACTTCAATGATCAAAATAATGAAATAGTTCAAGTTAATAGATATTTCTTTTTGTAGCCATAAATACGAATTAAGATTCGAAGCTAAAGTAAAAGTTATAAAACGATAAAATATATGTTTTCAAGTTATCGTCCTAAAAATAGTTTTGATGAATACTTTAAGGATAATGTTAACTCTGCTAGAGAAATATTAATTCCACTTCTGTCCTCTTTAGATAATATGGGTCTTGAAGAATTAAACAGAAACCATTCAGCAGCAAAAAAATTATTACTAAGACATGGTGCAACTTTTAGATTAAACGATACTGGTTTAAAAGGTACGGAGAGAATATTACCTTTTGATCCCCTTCCAAGAATAATTAGTAAAGATGATTGGGTAACATTAGACAAAGGTCTAAAACAAAGGCTTGAGGCAATTGATTTATTCCTAGATGATATTTATAATTCTCAAAATATAATTAATGACGGAATAATTCCAAGAGAATTAATAGAGACTTCAGATGGCTGGAGACCACAGATGATAGGTTTCAAACCTCCGTTGAATAAATGGTGTCAGATTTCAGGACTTGATTTAATAAGGGACAGAAAGGGAGATTGGCATGTTTTAGAAGATAATTTAAGGTGTCCTTCTGGGGTTGCTTATTTTTTAGAAAATAGATTAGTTATGAAAAATATTTTCCCTAATCTTTTCTCTGGAAGAATAGTAAAACCAATTGATGAATATCCATCATATCTTTTAAAAACTCTTCAAGAACTTGCTGTTTGGACAGACACTCCCAAGATAGTTCTACTAACTCCAGGAATTTTTAACAGTGCCTATTTTGAACATAGTTATTTAGCTCAAGAAATGGGCATCCAACTAGTTCAGGGTCATGACTTAATTTGCAATGATGATTATGTATATTTAAAAACTACGTCTGGATTAAAAAGAGTAGATGTCATTTATAGACGAATTGATGATGATTTCTTAGATCCTCTCAATTTCAGAAAAGATTCCTGCCTTGGTGTAAGCGGATTACTTGATGTTTTCAAGGCAGGTCATGTTGCTTTAGCAAATGCACCTGGGACAGGAATAGCAGATGACAAAATGATTTATTCTTTTGTTCCAAAAATGATTAAATATTATCTTAATGAAGAAATTATTATTAAAAATGTAGAAACATATATTTGTCATTACCAAAAAGATCGGGAATATGTTCTAGAAAATTTACCAAAACTTGTTGTTAAGTCTGTTGCTGAAGCTGGGGGATATGGAATGTTAATTGGGCCTCACTCAACGAGCATTGAAATAGAAGAATTCGCTAATAAAATTAGAAAGAATCCTAGAAATTTTATCGCACAACCAACCTTAGAATTATCTACTGTCCCATCTTTATGTGATGGAGAATTATATCCATGTCATGTTGATTTAAGACCATATATATTGAGAGGGAAAGATTCATGGATTAGCCCAGGTGGGCTCACGAGGGTAGCATTAAAAAAAGGATCATTAGTAGTCAACTCTTCTCAAGGTGGAGGATGCAAAGATACATGGGTTGTAGGTAAATAAAATGCTTTTAAGTCGTGTAGCAGAGTCACTTTATTGGATCAATCGTTATTTAGAACGTGCAGAAAATATATCTCGTTTCGTTGAAGTAAGTGAAGCAATGTCATTAGATTGTCCACCAGGGAGTGCAGAACCTTGGCTCCCATTAATAGATGCTTCAAGTGACAGAGAATCTTTTGATAAAAGATTCCCAGAGAACAAACCTGATGACGTTATTAATTTTTTAATAAGAGATCGTTTAAATCCAAACAGTATAATTTCTTGCATTCAATTGGCAAGAGAAAACGCACGACAAATCAGAGACGTGATGACCACAGAAATGTGGGAACAAATTAATATTCTATATTGGAATATGCTAGAAGGAGAAGCAATATGGAATAAGCCAAGACAAGAACAATTAAGTGAAATAAGGAGAGAATGTCAGCTTTTTTATGGAATTACAGACGCGACTCTAAGCAAAGACCTTGCTTGGAGATTTAGCATTCTTGGAAGATTAATTGAGAGAGCTGACAAAACTTCTAGGATTTTAGATGTTAAATATTATTTACTTCTTCCCAGCATAGATGAGCTTGGAGGAGTTCTTGATGAGTTGCAATGGATTGCTCTTTTACGCTCAGCTGGCGCCTATCAGATGTTTAGAAAAGCAGAGCAAAATTCTATAAAGCCTAATTCAGTCGCAAGATTTCTTTTACTTGATCCAATTTTTCCCAGATCAGTAAGATACTGTCTTGATGGGATAAGCAATACTCTTAGAATGATAGATTCCTCTCCTCCTCTAGAAAACCCTACAGAATTAGAATGCATGAGAGGTTTGCTTAAAGCAAAATGGAATTATATAAGAATTGAAGATATAATCAATGATGGTTTACATGAGGCAATCGATTCATTACAAATTGATTTAAATAAATTAAATGATCTCATTCAAGAAAAATATTTTATTAATTAAGAAGTATATTAATGAGAATTAAATACATTCACAAACTTGAATATAAATATGAAGACTCTGTTCAATTAGGTGAGCATAGATTGTGTATAAAGCCTAGGTCAAATGGATTTCAAAAGTTGAAGAATTTTGAATTAAAAATAACCCCAGAACCAGAAATTATTTATCCATTACTTGCTGCCAGTGGCGAGGAGATTAATCGAATTAGATTCAACGGATACACAGATAACTTAATTATTGAATCGATTAGCGAAGTTGAGACTATTGAACATCCAAACATTATTGATGGAGTTAAAAATAGAGATTTAACATTACCTTTTTGTAGAAGCATTATTAACAGAGATTTACAGGGTGCATTAGAGGGGTGGATGCCAAATGGACAACATGATCCTTCTGCCGTTGAACTTGCCCAAGAAGCTTTAGCAGGAAGTATTAATAACGCATTATCATTCACTTACCAATTAATTGAGATAATTCAAGATAGGGTTAAATATACCAAAAGACATACAGGTCCAGCATGGCCAGCAAGCAGAACACTTAGAGAACGTATAGGATCATGCAGAGATTTGGCAATGCTTATGGTTGAAGCTTGTAGATCTATTGGGATCCCAAGTAGGTTTGTAAGTGGTTATCATTTTGAAGATCCGTTACCTTCTGAGTTAGATTTACATGCTTGGGCTGAATTATATATCCCAGGTGCGGGTTGGAGAGGTTTTGATCCAAGCGGCAAGGGTTTAATCGACGAAAGATATTTAACATTGGTATCCTCTTCGAAATCTAATTTAACTTCTGTAGTAACAGGTAATTTTATAGGTAAAAATAATCTAGAAAATACATTGTCATGGGAAATCAAAGCTATTGAAATCAAATAAACCCTCAAACATATATTTAATTTCACCCTCTAAAAATAAGAAATAAAGATAATTAAAAATATGTTTCTTTTTTAGTGTTAGTTGATACGTTCAAGGATATATAAATCTGTTTTCATTTGTTTAATCTTTAAAGAAAATTGAACTCAAGTTTAGAAATTCCAGTTATCAAACCAAACAAATCAAAAATGTTTGAATTGATAAGTTATGAAAAGTTTCGCGATACAAAAGATGTCAGGTTTTTTGATATTAGTATTAATGAATCAAATTATAGAGATCTAGTAATTCACAGTGGTCCTGCAGTTAGTCCCCCAAATGAGGGCAAATATAATAATTTTCAATTCTACATACATCACAATCAAGAAGATAATCTATTGGCTATCTCTGGGGGAAGAACATTTTTTCTTGTTAATTTTGGGTGGGAATATCCTTTTTATAAAGTTAGATTAGAATCTTGCGGATATATTTTAAGAATACCTAGAGGAACTTTTCATAGATCAGTATCTGACGAAAACGGTTCCATAGTTTTAAATCAAGCTTTAAGAGATAAAGGCGGCACAGTTGAATCTGAGTTCAAGGTTACGAATAGCAAAGATAACAAAAAACTTCTCGATTGCATAACCAATTTAGAACCTAGAATTAAATTTTATAGTGTTAAATAATTTTAAAAAGAACTTCCAAATTTATACATCAATTTAAATAATTATCTAATTGTTATAAAATAAAAATATTTAAATTTTTTGGTATGAAATTCTTTAGTTTTTTAAAATATTTTTTATGCATAACTTTTTCTTTCTTAGTTTTATCTTCTCCAGTTTTTGCTGGAGCAAATGTTGCTGTAAAGGGCGAGGGAGATGAAGTTCCAAGTTATGTAAGATCTGATATCACAGGATATGATTTCCATGGAGAGGATCTGCATTTATCCTCAATAGCTGGAGCAGTTGCGAGAGACGCAGACTTTAGCGACGTTGATTTACATGGAACTACGTTAACCCTGTCGGATTTAAAAGGTTCCAATTTAAATGGAATAAACCTTACAGACACCCTTTCTGATCGAGTTAATTTCCAAAAAACAGATCTTAGGAATGCTGTGTTAGTAAATATGATTGCATCAGGCAGCAGTTTTGCAGGAGCTCAAATAGATGGAGCAGATTTTACTTTTGCGATTCTTGATAGCGAAGACCAAAGAAATCTTTGTAAAATTGCTGATGGTATTAATCCAACCACAGGCGTTTCAACAAGAGAAAGTCTTGAATGTAGCTAAAAAATTAAAAATCATAAGTAAACTTTATTACCGTTATTAATTTTATAAATTCTTTGTTCATCGTCTTGAAATATCATTTCACCATTTAATTTAGACTTCTTAAATTTTGAAAGTCTTGCTCTGTGTATATTTAATTTTCTATTAATATTATCTTCATTATCGTATGTTCCAATATAGATATTTATATTAGGGTTTGAAAAGGTTTTTTCTTCCTCTCTTAAAAAAATTCTTTCAATATTTGTTTGCTTGCTTTGAAGTTTATTTTTAAATTTATCTAATTTTAAATTCTTAGTTTTTTTAGAATTAATTTTTTTGAAGATCCAAAAGGTAATTCCAAAAATTAAAAAAACTAAAAATCTGTTCATTACTTATTTTATTTTTATTTTCATATCTAAGCCTAAGTTACTTTTAGTAGTTAATATTTCTTTTTTTAAGAATCCATAAGTAAAAATTCTAGATAAAGTTTTCAAAGATTTAAAAACTAAAACAACAGTGAATAAAAAGAAAACCATAAGGTTTTCCACAAGAAGATTTTTATTTTTATTTTCTAAATTACTCATAAAAGTCTTAAATCACTAATTATGCATCATTTTCTGCATATGGGCCGAAAAATTCACTAACATTTCTTCCAATCATTTTAGCAAGATTTAAGCTTTTATCTATATTCAATTTAGATGCCATTCCATAAAGGATAGCAGCAGCGAAAGAATCGCCACATCCATAAGAATCAACCTTTGGTTTTTTGTTTTTAATAGCCTTATATCGTCCTCCTGGAAATATTATGCCCCCATTCTCTCCCTCAGTTTTAATAGTATATTTGGGCTTTATAGATAATTCAGAAAAAGAAAACGCTTCCCCAGGATCAAGATTACTGCCTATTAATCCATCCAAAAGAACATTTGATTTATTAATCGTATTTAATCCCACTCTTGGAGTCGTACAAAGTATTGAAGCTGATCTGGCCATTTTAAATATTTCCGAATCAGATGCAGTAATAAAAATTCCGTCCATATTTTTTAAAATATCCCATTCTAAATTGTCTTTATGTTTTGGAGCTAACCTCTCTCCAATAACAGTAATTGCTCTCTCACCTTGAGAGTCAATAATACTAAAACCTCTTCTGGTAGGTTTGTCACGCCATGCCACATGTAACTTTATTCCCATATTGGAGAGAATTTTGAAGCATTTATTTCCATAATCATCATTACCTAATGCAGTAAAAAAATGAATTTGACTTTCTGTTAATTCAGAAAGTGTTTTAGCGATAACAGATCCTCCACCAGCTGGGTATTCAAGAGACTTTTTAGAATGAGAAATAATTCCTGGTTTTGGTAATTGATCGACCATTAAAAAATTCATCCACTCAACATGACCAACTACAGCAAAATTTAAATTTCCTTTTTTAAATTTGTAGTCTTCAACTTTATTATTATTTTCAATAAACATAAAATTTTAAATACTATTATTAAAAGAAATATTTTTGAAAAATGAATTTACTTAACATTTTAAAAGATAATAAACAGATACTATCTTATCTTTACCTTTTTCTATCTATATTAGGCGCTATCCTTCCAATGATGGCAAATTTCGAATTTGCTAAGGAATATGGAAATAGTTTTGATATCAATAACTTCGTTTCCTTAGCGAATGCCAACCCTGCAGCACAGTCAATTTCTAGAGACTTATTAGTAGGAGCAAGTGCTATTTTTATATGGATAGTAAATGAATCAAAAAAACTGAATATGAAGAACATGTGGATTGTTTACATTGGAACTTTTCTTATTGCATTTGCATTCTCAGCACCTTTTTTCTTATTTCTAAGAGAGAGAAGAATTATTGAATTAGAAAAGATTAATTAAAATAATCTCTTAAATAGAATTGCAAAAATAATAAAGCAACAACATGAAATAGATAGCCATATTATTGAAGCATAACCAAATAGATCTAATATTCGTCCAGAAATAAATGGTCCAAAAAAATAACCCATAGCGAAACATTGCGACAATAGAGCAAGAGCAAAACCTTTTTTGTTTGAAGGAGCTATTCTGAAAACAACATCTGTTGAAGTTGGAAGAAATGAAGCAGTGCCTAAACTTACTAATATCAATGAGAAAGAAATCAAATAAATAGCAGGTATATTTAAATAACTAGAGATAAATAATAAACAAGAAGCAAAAGAAAAGTTTATTAAACTAAATTTCAATCCAAATAATCTACCTTTATTTGAAATCCATGACCCTACAGGCCATTGCAAAAACAACAACAATATTAACTGAATAGAAATTATAAGACTAGTGATTTCTTTACTTAATGGATTCCGATATACGCCACCTTTAACAAGATCCAAAGGTAAAGTTACTTGAATCAAAGCTAACGAAGTAGTTATCAATAAAATAGATAAAATGATTATTGCTGAATTTTTATTCCATTTCAATTGGGCCTTTTTAATTGGATCTACTAATCTTTTTTGGGAATTCTCTAAGTTTCTTTTGATAGAAGAATTATTTCTCAATATTAAATATGTAATAACTAACATACAAAAAATATCATTTATAAAAATTGATTTGGAGTACAAAAAATTAGTCATAACCCCCCCTAAAAATACTCCTAAAAATATTCCTAAAGCCTCTGAACTCCTTACAAGAGCATAAGCCTTTCGGGTGTCGATTGGCTTGCAAAAATAAGGAACTCCAAACTCAGCAGCAGGCCAATATATGCCTGCTGCAGCTCCAACAAATGATTGTCCAATTATGTAAAAAAAAGTATCTTTTGAAAAAATGAGTAATAAGCTAGCAGCAATACTTAGAATTGATGAAGCAATTAATGGAAATTGTATTTTACCTGTTTTATTAAGATAATTTCCTGTAAAGAATCTGGTTAAGGTACCTATTATTGCTGATATTGTAAATCCTAAGCCGATATCTGTTGCCGATAACCCAATATTATTGAAAATGAGTGATGTTAAATAAATAACACCTCCTGCTCCAAATGCAGCGTAAAATCTTATCTTGGTTATTAACCTCAAAGGATATGGAAATTGAATCCACCAATTTTTGCTAATTTGAAAACTATTTGGACTAATCACAAGTGAAATACATTTTTATAATTTTTTTAGGTTTTTCTGGTTTATTTTTTAATAATGTTTCAAAAGCTGCAGATAAGATAAATATTAAATTTGAAGAGATGCAAATCCCTATTACTATAGAACAATTATCAAAATTAGAAAAACACAAAAATGATTCAACAGAATTAATATATTGGTTAAGAAAAAATGGATTAATAAAAGTTTTTGAATTATCAAAATTTTTAGAATATAAAATTTTCAAAGAAGAGGGATTAAATAGAGAAGTTTTAAGAAGTTGGATAGGGCGTAAAATTCTTACAGAATTAAGCAAAACAATTAAAGTTCCTAATGACAAAAATGGGATAGAAATTTATAACACTATAGAAAATCTATTAGATGATAAAAAAGAAGTTTCAACTTTAGACATCATTAAGGCATTACCTTCAGAAGAAATATCTTTAGATATTGATAATTTAATTTTAATAATTTCATCATGGAGAAATGAATTATCAATTCAACAAGATCTTATATCGAAGTTAAATAATCTTGAGAAAATTAATGAAAAACCCTTTAAAAACAATGAAAATAATTTCACTTCGGATCTTATAAAGATAAATAAAAAAATTTATGCTCCTCACCGAGTAAAACCTTTCGAAATTGAAATATGGAAAAGCAATAGAACTAAAGAAGATAAAGAACTCATAATTTTTATGCCAGGACTTGGAGGTGAAATTAATAATTTCAAATGGATAGGAAACGAATTAACTAAAAGGGGTTGGCCAATAGCATTCATAGATCATAGTGGAAGTAATTTAAAATCATTTAAAGAAGTCCTCGAAGGTAAGGAAGCAATCCCAAGTAGTGCAGACTTTTTCTTATATAGAATTAAAGATTTAGATGCTGTATTAAAAGCTCATGAGAATGGGGAATTTGGTTTACCTAATGATTCTTATATATTAATGGGGCATTCACTTGGTGCTTTAATTGCACTTTTATATGAGGGAAACAAACCAAATGATCAACTTGAGGAAATATGTAATTCGGCATTAAAAGACTTTGCATTGACAAATTTATCAAAATTACTTCAATGTCAATTGAGCGAGATACCATTCACTGAGAAAAATAATGCTAATAAGGCGAGTGCAATAATAGGTTTTAATTCGTTTGGTAGTTTAGTATGGCCTAAAGAAAATAGTGCTGGTATTAAAATACCAACTCTACTTATAGGTGGAACATATGACCTTATTACTCCGTTAATGAATGAACAATTTAGAGTTTTTTCTGCCTTAAATAATCGATCGAATAGGTTTCTAATTATTGAAGGGGCAAGTCATTTCTCTCCAATTAGAATTAATAATAGTTATAAAGAAAATAATGATGTCTTCAAAATAAGTGAATCTTTTATTGGTTCAGATCCAACATTAGTACAAAATTTATCTTCGAAATTTATAGTTGAATTTATAAAAAATATTAAAGACAAAGAGATCCCAAGATTAATTAAAAACCAAAGAGAAATGGGACTTGATTTCCATTTTTTAGATCAAGAAACTATTAAAGAAATCTTAAAAAATTAGTACTCTATTCTTGGATCTAAATAGGCAATTAAAATATCAACAAAGAGATTTAAAGAAACTATAAGCATAGAAGTAAAAATTACAATGCCTTGAACCAAGGTATAGTCTCTCTGAGAAATTGCTTCATGTAATCTTAAAGCAATACCTGGCCATGAAAAATTTACTTCAAACAAAAGAACACCTCCTGCTAAAGAAGCCATTGTCAAACCAGAAATAGTGATAATTGGCAATAGAGCATTAGGCAAAGCATGGTTTAAAAAAACTTTTTTTCTCGGTATTCCTCTACATATAGCGGCATTTACATAATCGCTTTTCAAAGTATTATCCAAATTTACTCTAAATGAGCGACTGAATATACCACTTAATAGAAAGCCAAGAGTAATTGAAGGAAGGGCAAGATGATAAAGGCTATCTTTTAAAGCAATAATATTATTTGAAAGAATACTATCTAAAATTAGAAAACCTGTAATTTGTGGTTGTTGCTGAAATATTGGAAATCTAGCCCCAATTGGGAAAATATTAAAATATACAGAAAATAATAACTGCACTAACATTGCTCCCCAAAAAGGAGAAATCGCATATGTAGCAATACCAAATATTCTAACAATATAGTCAGTCTTATTACCTTTATTTCTTAACCCAAGAAATCCTAATGGGAATCCAATTAGCATTGCACTCAATATTGAACACAAACCAAGTTCAAGACTTGCAGGCAATGACTTAAGAATAATATTAAGGACTGGCTCTTGAGTACTAAGAGATTGGCCAAAATCTAATTGCAATATATCTTTAATGTAGGAAAAATATTGATTTATTAAAGATTCATTTAGCCCCAATTTATTTCTTAGAAATTCCCTTGACACCTCATCTGCACCAGATCCAAGAATGGCATCAACAGGATCGCCTGGAGCAACTCTTAATAAAATAAACACTAATGAAGAAATTATCCATAACATTATTGGTATTAATGCAATTTTTAATAAGGAATAATTAAATAGTTTATTTAAATTTCTACTCATCAATAAACTTTAGATCGCTCAATGAAATTATTCCTGCACCATTAAAAATAGGTTTTGATAATGTATTTTGAGACCATGCTTTTTGAGAGGATATCCAAATAGGAATGTAAGGGATTGAATTTGCTGCTATTTTTTCAATTTCAACAAGCTTATCTAGTCTTTTATTTTCGCCTATTTTTTCACTCTCAAGAAATAAACTTTCAACCTTATTTGACCCCCAAAAACTACCGCTGTAAACTGATTCTCCTTTTTTACATATGTCATCAATTATTTCATTACAACTTAAAAGTGGAGTGAGATAGGCTTCTGGATCTGAATAAGCTCCATTCCAATCGAGAATAACTGCTGTATAAATTCCTAAACTTAGATTCTTATAAACTGTTGTAGATTCAACTCCGTTGAGTTCAATATCAATACAATCTTTCAAAGAATTTTTTATTTCTTCCTGCCATGTCAGGGCAATAAGTTTATCAGCTGGTACATTGGATCTATAAGTAAGAGGTATTTTAAGAATGTTTCCATTGCAATAATTTTCTTTTTGCAATAAGTTTCTCGCTTCTAAATAATCATATTTAGGCCACATACCTTGCTTATCTTTTTTTAATATTGGAGGAATAATTGATCTAGATGGCTTCCTTAAGCCATAACTTACTTTTTCACTAATTAATGTTCTATTAAGACTTTTTGCTAAAGCCTTTCTTAAATTAAGATTATTTAAGGGATAAGAACTAGTTTTAAGGCTTATAAAACTTAATTCAGTGAAAGGGCTATTACCTTCTTTAAACTTTTTATTTTTACTTAAATTATTTAGACTGTTTCTCTGAATGTCATCAATTGAATTTGATAAGAGCACATCAATTTGTTTACTTTTTAAAGCACCAAAAAGAGAAGATGAATTTGAATAGCCCACAAAATTAATACCCTTATTTAAGGGCTTTTGACCCCAATAATTCAAATTTGGATCAATTAATTGGACTTCATTAGAGAAACTGGACAGGACATATTTGCCAGTACCAACGAATTTTTCATTTAGAAACTTATCAGAATATTCTTTATAGAATGTGGGTGATATTGGGGTTAAATTTACTGATGTAAGTAAACCATTTAAAGAACTTGATGGTTTATTTAGATTTATTATAACTGAATATTCACTTGGAGTTTCTATTGATTTAATCTTATTTCCTAAAATATAATTCATTGTTCCAATTCTTTTGAATCTATCAAAAGTAAACTTTATTGCCTTTGAGTTAAATGAAGTTCCATCATGAAATAAAACATTTTTTCTTAAATTTATAATTATTTGAAGTCTATCCTTTGAGATAATTGGCATCCCTGATGCCAATTCAGGTATTAAATCTCCGTTAGAATTTAATTCATACAATGTGTCTCCCAAAGAACTGATTAATTGAATTGCTTTAAGAGTATTAGCTCTAGCTGGATCTAAAGATTCAATTTTTCCAGAACTTGCTACTGTGATTTTTTTAGATATTCTTTTTGAGCCACAAGAATTCTGTAAGAAAGAAATTAAAATAATAAATATTGATAAAAGAACTTTTCTTTTCATATTTCTTAAGTACTAATAAATTATTCTGAGGATTGATTTGAGCAAAAAATTTGTAATGTTATTTGACTTATTTCTAAAGTAAATGTTTTTTTAGAATTACAGGCAAAAGGCCACTCTCTTACCCAACAAATTTTTTTACCTATATTTATACCAATTACTTGAAAAGTTTTTTTACTATTTTTAATTTTTACACAAGCCCCTTTATAAAGGTTTTCAGAACAAATTAAATTATTATTTTCGTTTTTATTGTCAAATAGTTTTGAAGAAATCATTAAGGTGTTAAAACCAAACACTTACTTTCTTCGGTTTAACAAGCTATAAAGAATTTTGCAAACTATTTTTTTAAATACAACTTATTTGACTTGCAATAATTTTGACTTCATTTAGAGAATTTATTTCATCTTTCGATTTCTCAAAATTCCCATTATTCACCTCATGAGTTATGACGACAATTTCAGCTTTGTCCTCAGTTGCATCTAGTTGAACAATTGATTCGATTGATACATTATTATTTCCAAAAATATCTCCAATCTTTCCTATTACGCCTGGACTATCAAGACAAACAATTCTAAGGTAATTTTTTTTATTTATTTGAGAAGATTTTATGATATGACATTTTCTCCAGAAATCAAAAGATAATAATGGATCGATTGAATTATTATTTTTTACTGAGGAGGCATGCAGATTTAATATATCTGATACTACTGATGCAGCAGTTGGGCCACTCCCTGCACCTGGACCATACAACATTATTTCTCCAACAGGATCAGCCTCTATCAATAAGGCATTATTAACTCCCTTAATTGTTGCTAATGGATGAGATTTTGGAATCAAGGAAGGACCTACCCAAATATTCAAAGCAAGTGAATCATTGCTATTAATTTGAAGCCTTTCGGATAGAGCTAAAAGTTTTATTTCAAATCCTAATTTATTGGCATATTCGATATCCTTGAGATTAATTTTACTAATGCCCTCAGAATGTATCTCGTCTCTTTTGATTTTCCCTCCAAATGCGAGTTCACTAAGAATTGAAATTTTATCAGCAGCATCATGTCCCTCAACATCTGCCGTTGGATCGAATTCTGCATAACCAAGGCTTTGGGCCAATTTCAAGGTCTCCTTATAATCAGCTTTTTCATTTGTCATCTTTGAAAGAATAAAATTTGTTGTGCCATTTATTATCCCAACCATTTTTTTTATGCTGTTACTTTTTAATGATCTTTTTAAGGGTTCAATTATTGGAATCCCCCCGCAAACTGCCGCCTCTGACAATATATAAACTCCTTCTTTAGCAGCAGTTTTGTATATTTCTTCTCCATATCTTGCAATGACTGCTTTATTTGCCGTAACAACAGATTTACCTGATTTTAATGATTGCTGAATAATTTCTTTCGCTAAATCAACCCCACCCATTACTTCAACAATTACATCTATAGAGGGGTCATTAATTAATTTAAATGGATCATCAGTTAATAAATTATTATCTAGCTCAATATCCCTTTTTTTACTAAGATCTTTTACTGCTATTTTTGCAATTTCTATTTCTTTTAGAATTGGATGTGAATCAATTTCAGAATTAAATATTTTATAAATCCCTGAACCTACAGTTCCAAAACCTATAATACCAATTTTGCATTTTCTCATTTTTTATTTCTTTTAACTTTGAATTTTAATTTTATATTATTAAACCTACAAAAATTCATTTGCTTGAGACTGCATTTTCAATAGTATGTTTAAAAAACCATTTGATCGTGAAGGAGTTAAGCTTGCTTTCAAACCAGTATCTTCAATAAATTTCTTATTTATTTTAACAACCTCATTTGGTGTTAATTCATTTAATCCAGTAATTAGGAATGCCAATAAACCCTTAGTTATTAGGGCATCTGAATATCCTTCCCAAAATAATTTACCGCCTTTAATATTTGCCTTAACAAAAACTTCTGAAACGCATCCCTTAACCTTATTTTCTTCAACAAGAATTTTGCTATCTGGTTCTTTCAATTTTTTACCCAACCACAAAATGTACTCATATTTTCTTTTTGGATCTTCTGATTTATTCAACTTTTCGACTAATTTTGATAAATTATTGTATTTTTCTTGATTTTCCATTTTTTAAAAACTATTAATAAACCACTTGTAGATCTTTTATTATACAAATATTTCTTTTTCTGTGATGTAGCCTGATAAGGGAATATCCCACTCAGCTCTGGATAATGGAATCGTACTTACACAATTAGAAGTTAATACTCCAATGGATGGAATATTCCTCCAATTTTCATTTCTCCTTAATTTATCAAAATAACCTCCTCCATAACCTAATCTTATTAACTCTTTATCCACAGAAAGACATGGAACAAGAATCATACTTATCTGCTTATGACTTAATGAAAAAGAGTTCTTTGGACTTAGTATCCCCTCGGAGTCTTTTGTAAGGGGTTTATCATCCCATGGATAAAATAACAACTCTTTTCTATCTTTACATCTGGGCAAAGCTAAAGAAATTTTTTCCTTAAGACTTCTAATATCTACTTCATTTTTTAGAGGCCAATATATTGCTATATAACCAATATTTTTATATTTTTTAATAAATAAATCAACATATAATTTTACATTCTTTTCTACATTTTCTCTTTGATTAAGAGAAATCTCATCTCTAAGTTTTCTAAAAGTATCCCTCTCCAATTTCTTTTTGTCAAAGATATTCATATTAAATCTTCAGTTGAAGCCTTCTTCATTTAGTTTTGTTAGAGCTATGGCCAACGCATCTGCTGAATCATCAGGTTTTGGAGGTTTTGTAAGTTTTAAGTTATACATAACTGCATCAAGTACTTCTTTCTTAGATGCTTTACCAGACCCAGCAATGGTTAATTTTATCTGAGCAGGAGAATATTCACTAACATGAATTTTTTTTGAGGCCAATACCATCATAATGACGCCTCTAGCCTGCACGACACTAATAGTAGTACTTGATCTATAAAAGAAGAATTTTTCTACCGCTGCTACATTTGGATTCCAATGATTAATCAATTCATTAAGATCTTTGAATATCTCATAAAGTCTATCTTCTTCTTTTTTATCTTTAACTGTCTCAATAACGCCACAATCTAATAATATCTTTTTTTCATTTTCTATTTCAATAATTCCATAGCCAACTCTAGCTAATCCAGGGTCAATACCAATTATTCTCACTATAATTAATCTTCTGCAGACAATTGAAATTTTGTAAGATTTTCTTTTTCATCTAAATCAAATACTTTACAAAAAGCTTGAATAACTCTTTCACCTGAATCAACTTGTTCTAGAGGATCTTTTCTAAGTCTATGTCTTAAAGAACAAGAAATAACCCTTGCTATGTCATCTTCTTGCACTTCAGTTCTGCCTTCAAAGGCTGCAATTGCCCTTGCAGATCGATTTGTGACAATATCGCCACGTAAACCATCAACATCTAGCTCTCCGCAGATTGCAGAAATATTCAATCTAAGGTCATCATCCATTTGAACAGTATTTAAAATTTCTTGAGCTTTAATAACCTTTTGTTGAAGTTCCTGCTGTTGTTTCTCAACAGTCATTGAAAATTCATCAGGATTATCGTCAAAAGAAGTTCTTTGATCTACTACTTGAACTCTTAATTCAGCGTCTCTAACTGTCTTAACCTCAACACTCATTCCAAACCTGTCCAATAACTGAGGCCTTAATTCACCTTCTTCTGGGTTTCCTGAACCAATAAGTACAAACCTGGCAGGATGTCGAACTGAGACACCTTCCCTTTCAACTGTATTCCATCCGGAAGCAGCCGAATCTAAAAGTACATCAACTAAATGATCGTCAAGCAAATTCACTTCATCAACATATAGTAAACCCCTATTAGCTTTTGCCAATAAACCAGGTTCAAATGCCTTAATACCTTCACTCAAAGCCTTCTCTATATCGATAGTTCCACAAAGCCTGTCTTCAGTAGCCCCTAAAGGCAAATCAACCATAGGGACTTGTTTTTGAATACTCTCTAGACTTTCTCCTTGAACAATTTTTTCCAAAACTTCTTTACTCTGCAAATCAGGATCAACTAGAGAACTATTATATGGATCGTCTTTAACAACGTCTATTGCAGGTAACAAATCAGCTAAAGCTCTAATTGTAGTAGACTTTCCAGTCCCTCTATCACCCATTATCATCACTCCTCCAATTCTTGGATCAATAACATTTAACAAAAGTGCTAATTTCATTTCTTCCTGACCAATTACAGCTGTAAAAGGAAAAACTCTTCTTTTCTTTGTTGGAGTCACAGTTTTAGTTTTCTTTAATATTCAAATAATCAATAGATGTTACTTCAGAAAATGTTTTTAGTAAATATCCATATCAAATTAAAACTATAGAGAATTAAAATCTAATTTAATTTATACTTTCCTAATTTCTTTTTGAATTGTTCAAAAACCAGTTTATTTGATGTACAATTCCTCTCAAAACATTTATTTCGTGCATTGATGTATTTGCCCTTAAAATATATTTCTTAAATTTACTTATTTTTGCCCTAGAGGTATGTTTTAAAAGATATCCAACTCCCAGAAGCATTTCCTCTATCTCCACAAATGAATCATGTATTTGTTTTGATGATGCAAGATTAAAAACTTCTAATTCCTTATTAAAATTTCTTTTAGAAGACTTATTTAATTCATACAAAACTATTGAAACTGCGTGAGAAAGATTTAAAGAAGGATTATTCTTAGAAGTAGGAATATTAAAAATCTTATTTGCTAGAAGTAATTCATTATTAGATAAACCTCTATCTTCTCTGCCAAATATAATTGCTAGATTATTTATCTTTTTAAAAGATAAAATCGAATTAAATATATCTTCAGAGGATTCAAAAAAAGAATCTTTACTTATATCAATCCTCCCACAAGACGCGATAACTAAATCACAATCAAAAATAGCTTTTTCAATACTTTCAAAAATTTTACAATGATCAAGATATTTTTGACCCTTTTTAAGGGCCATTTTTTTTGCTTCTAGAGAGAATATATCGCATTTTGGAGAAACGATTCTTAATTCTTCAACTTCAAAGTTGGAGCATAATCTTGCAACACTCCCAACATTTAAAGGTCCATTTGGCTCAACTAAGATGATCTTTATATTTGAAAAATTTTTCTCCAAAATCATTCAAGGCTATGTAGATATTTTAATAAATTAGACATATTTACAGGATCAATTTCAAAACTTGGCATGGGAGGAGTAATGCCTCCAGTAACTTGTTTTATTATCTCTTTATCATTCAAACGTTGAGTTATTGAGTGTAAGTCTGGCCCCACTAATCCTCTTGCTGTAATTCCATGACATCCAACACAATTTATCTTAAAAAGAGCATCTCCTTCCTTAACAGATCCATTAAGCTCAAGAGTTTCAATAATATATTTGTTATTTTCATTACGATTCAAGAAAAATATTGAAAAACATATCAATGAAACCACAAAAACAATAAAAAACTTTTTCAAGAATTCTCTTTTAAGGTCTCTTTCTGCTGCAGATGATGAAGATGTTGACACAAAAAATAGTCTCTATGTAACAATTGTGAATAAGAAATTTAAAAAAGGCAAAAAAATGATCGAGCCTCTTCTATGTGGAATTGTTTTAGGGTTAGTTCCAATAACTCTACTTGGATTATTTGTAAGTGCATGGAATCAATACAGAAGAGGTTCAGGGATTTTGGACATTGATTAGAAATGTTAATCTAGACTGTCCATAGTCTCTGACATCTATAGTTTCCCATAAAGTACTTTTTTTAATATATAGGTTTTGAGAATGTTCACAAATAATTATTGAATCTTTTTTTAAAAAATTACAATTAAATATTTGATTTAAAACTAATTCATGGAAATTCACATCATATGGAGGGTCTAGATAAACAAAATCAAATTTTAATTTATTTAAATCCATAATTTTAGATGATAAGTTTCTTTCGTGATTTGGTTTTGTCCAGTTCAAAACGTCTTTACAAATAACATCAATATCATTTTTTCGATTATCTATATCTTGCAAAGAAAGTAGATTATTTAAGCAGATTTTTGAGTTGTTTTTGTTTTTTTCAATTGCAATTATTTTTCTTGCCCCATGATTATATGCTTCACAAGATATGGCCCCAGTTCCACTAAATAAATCTAACCAGTTACTATTTTCAACTCTATTGTTCAATATATTAAATATAGCCTCTCTAACTCTCAAAGTTGTAGGTCTAGTATAAATATTATTTGGACTTTGGAGTCTTTTACCACCTATTAATCTTAAGTTTGTCTTCATCAGTAATTATCAGTTATTGAATATTACTTAGCCATCTTCTCAAAAGTTTTTCTCCTGTTTTGCCAGATTTTTCTGGATGAAATTGACAGGCCAATAAATTATCATTCTCAATCATCGCTGTTAATTTTTTTGAACCATAATTAACCTGAGCTGCAATAATTTTGAAGTCATCTGGGATTGCATGATAGGAATGTACAAAATAGACCCAATTATTAAATTCTTCTAGCTCTAATAAAGTATTTGTTTTTGTAGGTAAAAGTTGGCACCAACCCATATGAGGGATTCTTTGGTTAACTATATTAGGTATTTTTTGTATTTTTCCTTTTAAAATTCCTAGTCCTTGAACTTTTCCTTCATCACTAGATTCAAAAAGGAGTTGAAGACCTAGACAAATCCCTAAAAAAGACTTCCCACTTTTAATCCAATGTTTCAAATCAGTTATCAAATCAGTATTTGTAAGATTAATCATCGCAGGATCAAAGGCTCCTACTCCAGGAAGTATTATCGCCTTACAAGCCCTTGATTCGTTAAAGTTTTTAATTAATAGTATTTCTTCTCCAAGACTTTCTAGTGATTTTGTTACGGAATGAATATTCCCCATCCCATAGTCTATTAGTCCAATCTTATGCAAAGCTCTTTATTTTTATAAATGCTTAGTTAGTGTGCTTGAAAGAGTTGCTTTTGGTACAGCTCCAACCACAGTATCAACCTTTTGACCTCCTTTAAAGATCATTAATGTTGGAATACTTCTAATTCCATATTGACTTGCAACATTTGGATTCTCATCTGTGTTTAATTTAAAAACTTTAATTTTCCCTTCAAAGTCTTTTGAGATTTCTTCTACAACTGGTGCAACCATCCTACATGGACCACACCATGGGGCCCAAAAATCAACCAATACTGGCAGATCACTTTGCAGTACATCCTTGTCAAATGAAGAATCAGTTACGGCTGGAGCTGATGACATAATTTAAGTATTCCTTTTAGAAAATTTAGCAGGCAATTCTTTTAAGTGATGATTTCATTACAGATTAAATAATATAAGTAACAAAATATCAAAAAAAAGCCCGATTAATCGGGCGATTTAGTGTGTGAGGAGTATGGGGTTTCCCCCATCATTTAATAATAACTCCTAAAACGATAATTGTTCAATCTAATGTTTAAATCACTTAAGGTATTATAATTTTGCTCTAAATAAACTATTTACCCATCCCAAGCTGCTGAGCTTTTTGATAAACCTTACCCTCTGTTAGAAGAGATGGTGCAATAACTATTTCAACCTTTTGCATTTCTTTAATATTTTTAGCCCCAAGGGTACTCATTGATGTTCTAATAGCACCTAATAAATTATGTGTACCATCATCAAGTAAGGCAGGACCTTTAATTATCCTTTCTAAGGATCCTGTAGACCCGACTTCAATTCTTGTGCCCCTTGGCAATATAGGACTTGGAGTAGCCATACCCCAGTGAAATCCTTTGCCTGGGGCATTTGAGGATTTAGCTATTGGCGAGCCAATCATTACAGCATCTGCACCACATGCTAAACATTTACAAATATCTCCACCCGTCACGATTCCTCCATCACCAATAATAGGAATATAACGACCACTTTCTTTAAAATAATCATCTCTTGCAGAACTACAATCAGCAATTGCAGTTGCTTGAGGGATTCCAATTCCTAATACACCTCTTGAAGTACATGCTGCTCCAGGACCTATACCAACCATTAATCCTGCAACTCCAGCCTTCATAAGAAGTTTGGCAACTTCATAAGTAACACAATTACCAGCTACAACTGGGACTTTCATAGATTGACAGAGATCTTTAATATTTAAGGTTTCATTACCATCCATACCAATATGCTCAGTTGAAACGACTGTTCCTTGAAGGAAAAATAAATCTATTTTGGAATTATTAAGTATTTCTTTAAATTTAATGGCAGCTTGAGGAGTGCCACTAAACGCTGCAATTCCTCCTCTTTCTTTAACCTCATTTATTCTCTGTAAAATCAATTCCTCCTTAACAGGTTCACTGTATATCTTCTGCATTAATGGAACAAAATCATTTTTTCCTACTGATGCTATTTGATTAAATATTTCATCAGGATTTTCATATCGTGTTTGTATGCCCTCCATATTAATAACACCTAGGGCACCTAATTTAGTAAGTTCTACAGCTGTATTTACATCAACAACGCTGTCCATAGCACTAGCAACAATTGGGACTTCTCTCTTTAAATCACCTATTAACCAGGAAGGATCAGTTAAATCGTAATCGAGTGTTCTTTTGCCAGGGACTAAAGCTATTTCATCAATGCCATAAGCCCTTCTGACTTTTTTGTTTAAACCAAGTTCAATATTCACGAAAATATTCATTTATTCTGATTAAATTAACAACTAAAGGGGTAATAAGCCAAGGTTTATTCAAAAACAACAGTTTTTCTTTTAATTTGTGTGTGAATGTGAGTATTTGGGAATTAAATATATCTTTTTTTTTATTCATTATGGCAATCAGCGATTATTATTAAAAAAAGGTTTTTTGTATGTCTGATATTGAAGATTCCGGAAATTCTGGATTAAGCGAAGATAACGATCGAATTATTCAGACTGACTTAAGAAATGAGATGTCTCGCTCTTATCTCGAGTATGCAATGAGCGTTATAGTTGGACGTGCGCTTCCAGATGCAAGAGATGGATTAAAGCCTGTTCATAGAAGAATTCTTTACGCAATGTATGAACTTGGTTTGACTAGCGGTAGACCATATAGAAAATGTGCAAGGGTTGTTGGGGAAGTCCTAGGTAAATACCACCCTCATGGTGATACTGCTGTCTATGATGCTTTGGTCAGGATGGCTCAAGATTTTTCTATGAGGATGCCACTTATAGATGGTCATGGAAACTTTGGATCTGTAGATAACGACCCCCCCGCAGCAATGAGATATACAGAATCTCGTCTACAGTCTCTTACTGACGAGAGTTTACTAGAGGATATTGAATCTGAAACTGTAGATTTCGCAGATAACTTTGACGGTTCTCAACAAGAACCGACAGTTTTACCTGCAAGAATACCTCAACTACTTTTAAATGGATCATCTGGAATAGCAGTAGGAATGGCAACTAATATTCCACCCCATAACTTAGGAGAATTAATCAACGGTCTTAAATCAATAATCAAAAACCCTTCGATTGAAGATAGAGAACTTTTTGAACTAATTAAGGGTCCTGATTTTCCAACTGGTGGTCAAATATTAGGAAGAGATGGAATCAGAGAAACATTCGAAACAGGAAGAGGTTCAATAACCATGAGAGGTGTAGCAAATATTGAGCAAATCAAATCAGCTGGTAGAGCAGAAAAAGATGCAGTAATAATTACGGAACTCCCCTTTCAAACTAACAAAGCTGGCTTGATAGAGAGAATTGCAGATATGGTTAATGAAAAAAAATTAGAAGGAATTTCTGATATTAGAGATGAAAGTGATCGAGATGGTATGAGAATTGTTATCGAGTTAAAAAGAGATGCCTATCCACAAGTAGTTTTAAATAATTTATTTAAGTTAACCCCGCTGCAAAATAACTTTAGTGCAAATATTCTAGCCTTAGTTAAAGGAGAGCCCACAACTCTTTCACTTAGAAAAATGTTAGATGTATTTCTAGATTTTAGGGTAGAGACAATAAGGCGAAGAACAGGATTTTTATTAAAAAAGGCAGAAGAAAGAGATCATATTGTAAAGGGTCTTTTATTAGCTTTAGGTGCTATGGATGAAATTATCAATCTAATAAGATCAGCGAAAGATTCAATTTCAGCTCGAGAAAAATTACAAACTGATCATGAATTATCTTCCACACAGGCAGACGCAATTTTACAAATGCAGTTAAGAAGATTAACAGCTCTTGAGGCCGATAAAATCAAAGCAGAACATGATGAATTAACCCAAAAAATCAACCAATATCAGCAAATATTAAATAGTAATGAAAAAATTTCTGAAATTATTCTTGAAGAACTTAATAAAATCGATGAAAGATTCTCTTCTCCCAGAAAAACAGAAATATTAAATTTAGGCGGCGGATTAGATGATATTGACCTCATAGCTAATGACAGGTCCGTAGTTCTATTGACTGAAGAAGGTTATTTAAAAAGGATGCCTGTTAATGAGTTTGAATCTACCAGTCGTGGTTCAAGGGGTAAAGCTGGCACAAAAACTCAAGAAGATGATGACGTGAAATTATTTATAAGCTGTAACGATCATGATACTCTTTTGCTTTTCAGTGATAGAGGAGTAGCTTATGCTCTCCCAGCATATAGAGTTCCTATGAGTAGCAGAACAGCAAAAGGTACTCCATCGGTTCAACTTCTCCCAATCCCAAGAGAAGAAAAAATAACTTCACTAGTTGCTGTAGATTCTTTTGTTGACGATCGTTATTTATTAATGCTAACCAAGGCTGGCTTTATAAAAAGGACTGCACTTTCTGCTTTCTCAAAAATTCGCTCAAATGGATTAATCGCAATTAATCTTGAGGATGGAGATGCCCTAACCTGGGTCAGATTATCAAAAGAGGGTGATAGTGTTTTAATTGGATCAAAAACTGGAATGGCTATTCATTTCAGACTAAATATGAATGAATTAAGAACACTTGGTAGAACAGCTAGAGGGGTTAAATCAATGAACTTGAGAGAAGGAGACAATCTGGTATCCATGGATGTTTTGACATCTAATTTGGTTGATCAATTGGCTAAAATTGATGACCTCACTAAAGAAATTGATGATAATGTTGAGGAAAACTCTTCAGATGGTCCATGGGTATTAATAGCCAGTTCATTGGGACTAGGAAAGAGAGTTCCTGTAACTCAGTTTAGATTACAAAAAAGAGCAGGCATGGGCTTGAGAGCTATAAAATTCAGAATTAAAGATGATGTACTAGTTTGTTTGAAGGTCCTTGGGGAGGGAGAAGAATTACTTCTTGTGACCGAAAAAGGTGTAATAGTTAGAACAAACGCAGATAAAATTTCTCAGCAATCCAGAGCGGCTACTGGAGTAAAATTACAAAGATTAGATGAAGGTGATCATTTATCAGAAGTAGTATTAGTTCCTCGTGAACAAATAGACGAAACTGATCAACTTAACTCAGGTGAAGAAAATTAAAAGACTAATGCTTAATTAAATAATATGGAAATACTTGATATTTTAATTTTAGGTTCTGGTCCTGCAGCATTATGTTTAGCTTCAGAATTAGCCAAGCAGGATCTAAATATAAAGGGAATATCAACTAAATCTCCAAATAAAAAATGGGAGAATACATACGGTATATGGGCATCTGAATTAGAGGAATTAGGATTAGAGGCTTTGTTATCTCACCGATGGTCTAAAACAGTTAGTTTTTTTGGAAATGGGGAAAATAAAAAAGGGAATACTCCAACAAATCATAAGTACGATTATGGTTTGATAAATCAAGAAGCCTTTCAAAATGAACTTTTAAAAAAATGTAAAGGGATTCAATGGTTGAACGAAACAGCACAGGAAATTAAAGAGAAAAATAACCTATCTGAGGTAATTTGTTTTTCAGGTCTAAGAATAAAGGCGAGGTTAGTTATTGACGCAAGTGGTCATAAAAGTAATTTTGTAAAAAGACCAGTTCAAAAGGAAATCGCTCAACAAGCTGCGTATGGAATTGTGGGTAAATTTTCATCGCCACCTGTTAATAAGGAGCAGTTTGTTTTAATGGATTTTCGTCCAAATCATTTAAACAAGGAAGAAAAATTATTCTCTCCTTCCTTTCTATATGCAATGGATCTGGGAAATGAAACTTTTTTTGTTGAAGAAACATCATTAGCTAGTTATCCCGCATTATCGCAAGAAAATCTTAAAAAAAGACTTTTTAAAAGACTGAATAGTAATGGAATTAAGGTAAGTGAAATTTTTCATGAAGAGAATTGCCTTTTCCCAATGAATTTATCCCTCCCATTTAAAAAACAATTTGTACTTGGTTTTGGAGGAGCCGCAAGTATGGTGCATCCTGCATCAGGATACATGATCGGATCTTTATTAAGAAGGGCTCCACTCCTTGCAGAGAAATTAGCAATCTTTTTAAAAGATCCTCATCTAAGTTCTCTAGAGATAGCAACAAAAGGTTGGGAGATCCTATGGCCTTACGAGTTAACACAAAGGCATAAACTTTACCAATATGGTCTAAGAAGATTAATGAGTTTTGACGAAAGTAGATTAAGAAGCTTTTTCTCAAATTTCTTTAGATTATCGACTAATGAATGGGTAGGTTTTCTTACTAATACACTTCCACTTCCAAAACTAATTTACGTGATGAGTAAGATGTTTATAAATTCACCTCTAAAAGTAAAACTAGGAATGCTTAAATTAAATTAGTATTTTTATTTTCTCCAATCATTAATATTAATATCCGGGAAAACTTTATCTTCTTCCTCAATATCTTGAAGAAATTCTAAATTAATATTGGAATGATTTTTAATCATTTCAACTAATTTCCAGAACCTGAACAAGTGTCTTTCTATCCTCTCTTTAGCAAGCTCAGTTGTAGTTCCAGCTCTTAGTATAAAACTCCAATCAGAAGACTCAGAGAGAAGTAATTCTCTTGCTGCTTGCTTTAAAAGTCTTGAAGATAAGTCATTATTAAAATTTTTCGAGCATATATCAACAAAAGTTGAGCCTGCTTTTGTTATTTGTGGTACGATCCATGCATTTGCATCATTAATCCAGTAATTATGGTAACCACCTTGCCCCCAGCTTGATGGAGATGGATCACAAATCTGAAGATTTGGCTTTTCAAGTAAGAATTCTTTTAAACTTGTAAGCTTAATTGAATATTTACTAGACTTCTTTAAAATATTTTCAATGAAAAAAGGTCCCTCATACCACCAATGACCAAATAACTCTGCATCAAAGGGAGCTACCAATAAGGGTTTAAAAGAAGAGGATAAAGTTAATTTTTCTAATTGTTTGGATCTTGCTAGAAGGTAAGCATCAGCATGTTCTACAGCCTTCTTTTTGGCATTATTTTCTGAGTAAAACTCCTTTTCACCTAATGGTATGTTTTCATCTGTAATCTTATGAAACTTTAAACCTAAAGGTCTTCTAGTTGAAATACCTTTCTTTTGTAGCTTAGAAATAGGTAATTCCCACCCCAAATCTTTATGAAATTCCCTATAAACTTTATTGCCTGGAAATCCATCCTTAGCAGACCAAACGGGCAAGGTTGACTCACTATCTCTCCCGAAGAATGCAACTCCTTTCTTCGAGCAGATTGGTGCGTATACACCATACCTAGGCCTTGGTGTGGAATTTAGAATCCCATGACCGTCTAAGATTGTATATCTAATTCCAGAATTAAAAAGTATTTCATCTAAATTCTCATAATATGCACATTCAGGTAACCAAATACCTAAAGGCTTAGTTCCAAAAATATTTTCATGGCTACTAATGGCTGTATTAATTTGTCCTTTAACAGTTTCAGGATTCTCCCTTAGGATTGGCAAATATCCATGTGTAGCAGCACAAGTAAGAATATCCAAATTTCCAGAGTTATTTAAAACTCTAAACTTCTCAATTAAATTTCCAGAACATTTTTGCCAATATAAGTATTTGTCATTAAGAGTTTTAATTAAAAATTCAGAGGCATTTCTTTCTTCTTGTGGCAGTTCCTTTAAGAAATCATTTCTTGTTTTAATCCAGCTTGGGAAAGTTTCTTGAATTTGTTTATTATTTAAAAGTGATAATAATGTTGGAGACAAACTAATAGTAAGTTTTGTATTTAAAGGATTTTCATTTTTTGAAGATTCTATTGATTGAAGTAGTGGAATATAACATTCCAATATCGCCTGAAATAGCCAATCCTCTTCTAAAGAGTTTTTTTCATTTTTTCTAACATAAGGAAGATGGGCATGTAAAACTATCGCTAACTTGCCTAAAATATTTTTTTTTGTGTATTCCCCATTCATACTTTTTATAATTTATGCCTTTAATTCCATAAAAAATCAAAATTAACCTTTTATAAAAAGGTATAATCTTAAAACAATACTTTAATAATTAAATTATTTTAATTTTTTTTTCAGAATTTTAACCAAAATTGTTAAGTAATAAGCCTGTATCAAGTTTTTATTGCACGAAATCTAGTCAATTTTTTTTAATTAGCTTAATATAAGTTTAAGTGATTCCCTCTAATGTCAAAAGATCCTGGAAGAATTTTGATCTTTGATACAACTCTTCGAGATGGAGAGCAATCCCCTGGTGCCAGTTTAAACCTTGAAGAAAAACTTGCTATCGCACATCAATTAGCAAGATTAGGAGTGGATGTTATTGAGGCTGGATTCCCGTTCGCAAGTCCAGGAGATTTTAAAGCTGTTAATAAAATTGCCAATGCTGTAGGAAAAGAGAATGGTCCTATAATATGCGGTTTAGCTAGAGCATCCAAAGGTGATATAAAAGCATGTTATGAAGCAGTAAATCCAGCTCCCAAGAAAAGAATACATACTTTTATTGCCACAAGTGATATTCATCTTAAACATAAACTTAAAAAATCCAGAAAAGATGTTCTTAAAATAGTTCCAGAAATGGTTAATTATGCAAAATCATTGGTAGATGATATTGAATTTTCTTGTGAAGATGCCTCAAGGAGTGATCCTGATTTTTTATACGAAGTGATTCAGCTAGCAATTTCTGCAGGAGCGACAACAATAAATATCCCTGATACTGTTGGATTTACAACTCCTAGTGAATTTGGCAAATTAATTGCCGATATAAATAAAAACGTTCCAAATATTGATGAGGCAGTAATCTCGGTTCATGGACATAATGATTTAGGTTTAGCAGTTGCCAATTTTCTAGAGTCAGTAAAAAATGGAGCGAGACAACTAGAATGTACGATTAATGGAATTGGTGAAAGAGCGGGGAATGCCTCTCTAGAAGAATTAGTAATGGCATTACATGTCAGGAAAAGTTTTTTTAATAATTTTTTTAAAAGAAATCCAGATTCACCAACTCCTCTTACAGCTATAAGAACAGAAGAAATAACAAAAACCTCTAGGCTTGTTTCCAACCTAACTGGAATGACCGTTCAACCTAATAAAGCAATTGTGGGAGCTAACGCTTTTGCACATGAATCAGGCATTCATCAGGATGGGGTCTTAAAAAATAGACTGACTTACGAAATTATCGATGCGAAAACTGTTGGTTTGAGTGACAACAAAATATCTTTAGGGAAACTTAGTGGAAGAAGTGCAGTAAGAGCAAGATTAGAAGAGATGGGATATGACTTGAGTAGGGAAGATTTAAATGATGCTTTTGCTCGTTTCAAGGATTTAGCTGACAGGAAAAGAGAAATTACTGATAGAGACTTAGAAGCAATTGTTAGTGAACAAGTACAGCTTCCAGAAGCTAAATTTCAATTAAGTCTTGTGCAAGTAAGTTGCGGTAATGCATCTAAACCTACAGCCACTATTACTCTTCTAAACACGGAAGATAATACTGAGCAAACTGCTGTATCAATAGGGACTGGACCTGTTGATGCTGTATGCGAGGCTTTAAATAAATTAGCTAAAGTTCCTAATGAATTAATTGAATTTTCTGTAAAGTCGGTAACAGAAGGAATTGATGCCTTGGGTGAAGTAACAATAAGAATAAGAAGGGATAATAAGATATATTCTGGTCATTCTGCTGACACGGATGTTGTAGTTGCTGCTGCAAGTGCTTACGTTAATGCTATAAATAGACTTGTATTTTCTGAGAAAAAAAATTCAATTCACCCACAATTTGATAATTTAGAAAAATCTGAGAAAACATATCTATCTAATCCTATAAATTAAATTATTTCTTAGGATTATTAAGTAGCATTAAAAATATTCTCTTAATAATGTAGATTTATCTAATAGTTAAAGCTGTAAATAATGAGAGAAAGATTAATAGGATATTGGACTATGGCATGGTTAGGTTTGATATCTAACATAATTGCTATACCAATAAGTACTTTGATAATAATTTTTGTGCCCCCACTTAAAGTTGCTAACTATACTTTAGCTATCAGCCTTGGCTGGCCTGCCGCGATAATTGGGATAGTTTCTTCTTCAGCTCTTTTAGCTCAAAAAAAATGGGGAGTTACTTTGACACTTGTATCAATTTCAATGGTAATTGCTGGTACTGGACCATATTCTATTGTTAGATTAGTAAAACTAAAAGAAGGTATTTTTGGAATTGGTAGTTTTACTCTTTTAACTGCTTTACTTAGCGTATTGGCACTTTTATATTGGTGCAACCCAAAACATCGAAGAAGTATTAGGCCATAAATCGAAAATCAAGAAAAAGTATTATTCTTGCTAGTTGGATACTGAATTCTTCTATGTCTAATTCTTTTCCATACATTCAAGAAAGCCCTTTTAATTATAAAAATTTCTCCCTTGGACAAATTACTATCATCTAATTGGCCATCTTTTTGACGTGAATGAATAATTTTTGATATTGTTTCTAAAGCTTCAATATCAGAAGCATTAATATTCATAGCTCTTAATGCTGCTTCACATCCATCTGCAAGCATTAAAATAGCAGTTTCTTTTGACTGAGGGATAGGGCCTTTATATCTAAAATCATTTTCATTAATCTTAAGATTTTTTTCCTTAGCTTTTTGAAAAAAATATCCCATTTTTAGAGTGCCTTGATGTTCTGGAATAAAATCGGCTATTGGTTTCGGTAATCTATTTTTTCTTGCATACTTTAATCCTTCATCAACATGAGCCTGTAATACCTCTGCACTTTTAATAG